>JANLSE010000160.1:0-4812 GCA_031362265.1 Roseiflexaceae bacterium | reverse complement strand
CAGTTGGTGTCGCAGCTAGTTCAATTGGCACCCTCTTAGCACGAGCAGAGCGTGCGTTAGCAAACCACTATATAAAGCAGGAGGATGTCACCTATGAATCAGTGTCATGATAGTGGAACGCTACGTGCTTACCTCGATGGCGAGCTTGATCCAGCTGAACACCTGATCGTTGAGGCACATATTGCCACTTGTGAGGCTTGTCGCACTGATCTGGCGAATGTGCGTACGAATGCCACATTAGTGGCGAACTTGCTCGCGGAGCCACATATTTCCGACCCACATACGCTGCTTTCGCATATCTACACGGCTGCACAACTGCGGCCATCAACCCCTAACAGGAGGAAACCAATGAAACCGTACCTTACTCGTCGCTGGCTTGCCCCGCTTGGCGCAATTGTATTCGCATTAGCATTACTTGCTTTACCGCCATTACGAGCCGCTGCGGATCAGGTGCTCCAGATATTCCGTGTGCAAACCGTTATGTTTGTACCAGTGAGCCAGGAGCGGATGCAACAATTGCAGGATCTGAATTTCGATGGCAAATCGCTCTTTCTGGCCGAGCCAAAGTTCACAAATGAAGATACCCAGCCGCGAGTTGTCGCAACCTCCGCAGAAGCTGCCGCAGCGGTTGGTTTTGCCCTTGCAGAGCCAACCAATCTACCTGGTGGCGTAAGCGAAACCAGCTATAGTGTTACTGATCGCAAGCAGGCTGAGTTCCAGGTTAATGTCGAGTCGGCACGCAAGCTGCTGCAACTCACCGGGGTCACAGATATCACACTCCCCGATGCGCTTGGCTCGCGACCGATAACGGTGGACATGGCACCAGCCGCAATGACCCACTACCGCACAAATAGTGCTACAATCGATCTCATACAAGGAATTGCCCCACAGGTGAGTTTACCAGAGGGAGTTGCATTACGCGATCTTGGGCGCGCAGCACTGCGGGTATTAGGTATGGCACCCGAACAGGCTGATGCACTCGCAAATCAGATCGACTGGAGCAGCACACTTGTATTCCCATTCCCAGCCAATCTTAGCTCGGTACGCCAGGTCTCGATCAATGGCGCACCTGGCCTGCTTATAACCGCGGGCGGGCGGGGCGACCACCAAGCAAGCCTCTACTGGCAGCGCGGTGATCGTTTCTATATTCTCCAATTTGATAGCAGCGTGCGCGGTGAGGATCAGGTTCCTGTGGTGATCCAAATTGCAGAATCGGTGCGCTAACCAGCAATAACAATCGAGCAATGGAATATTGAGGCTGGCAGTAGTAACGCCAGAACCGACCCATTGCTCGATTGCTCACACTATGAATAATGCTCTCGCCATCGAAACAACTCAACTCTCGAAGCGCTTTGGTACGCGGTTAGCGGTAGGTGACTTAACTCTACAAGTGCCACGTGGCGAGGTGTTCGCCTTTCTTGGGCCAAATGGCGCAGGCAAAAGTACCTCTGTGAAAATGCTACTTGGCTTGGTTGTGCCAACCGGCGGAAGCGCACGTGTCCTTGGTCAAGATCCAAATGACCCAGCAACACGTGCACGGATCGGATTCCTGCCCGAGCATTTTCGTTTTCACCCCTGGCTTCAGGCTACCGAATTACTCGAATTGCATGCACGCCTGTACGGCATGCGCCGCGCGGCAAGCCAAATACGCATCCGCGAAGTTCTTGAACTTGTCGGACTCAGTGAACATGCCGATCGCCCTATTTCTGGCTTCTCCAAGGGCATGTTGCAGCGCATTGGCCTTGCACAGGCATTGCTCAATGAACCAGAACTGGTGTTTCTGGATGAGCCGACATCGGCACTCGATCCATTTGGCCGCATTCTTGTGCGCAATATCATCCGGCAACTACGCGCACAAGGCACAACTGTCTTCCTCAATTCACATCTGCTTGGCGAAGTCGAAGCGACATGTGACCGCGCTGCATTTATTAATAATGGTCAGGTACTCCGCACTATTTCGATGACCGATCTGGATGGTGAAAAGACCGAAGTACGCCTTCAGATCGATGCACTCTCGGCAGAGTTAATGGCTGCACTACGCGAATTAACCGGCAGAGAAGTGGCCCACGAACCTGCACGTGAAGGGCGGCTGGCACTCACACTGGAGCTAGCTGGGGATGAACAGTTGCCAACCCTCGCTGCCCTCATCCTCTCGCATGGCGCGCAGCTGTATGCAATGGTGCCACGCCGAATGTCGCTTGAGCAACTGTTTCTGGATGTGATCGGAACCCAGGATAGCGGGCAGTAAAGCGCAAGAACGCAGGAACGCAGAGCGTAAGAATGCAAGGAGACCGAAACGCAAAGACGCAAAGACGCAAAGACGCAAGAATGTGAGAATGCAGCGTGCTGGAACGATGGAACGTAAACGCGCGAAATGTCACCGTGTCTCCCTGGCTATGCGCTGTGCGCTTCGCTGGCATCGATCTGTTGTGCTCGAATAGCGGTTGAGGAGAGATCGGAACGAAACATCTGCTCAGGAAGTTCTAGGAAGAGATCCTCAAACCCAGGTGGAATCGGCAGATCGGCGAGGGTGCGGAACACCCCATCACGAACACGCCCTGCAACCAACACGCGGCACCCTTGTGAGCGCATATCGCGTAGGCCATTAAGCACACCATCGTCACCAGTAAAGAAGCGTGCTTCGAGTAGGCGTGATGCAGTATCGAAACCCAGGATAAACGTGCAGCCAGGGTAGAGGGCTGCTTTATCCACAAAACGTGGTGCGCGATTAAGCAAAATCGCATGGCGGCCACGAAATTGGGCCAGGCGCCGCTCAAGCTCAGCATAGCCTAACATCGGTTTATCGGCATTGACAATCGGTAATTCAAAGGCAACTGGTTGGCCGAGTGCAACTGCCGCCGCCTGCGCCAACTGCTCATGGCCAGCATGCAGTGGCTTAAATGAACCAGAGAGAATCCCGCCATGCCACACTTGGTTGGCTGTTGCAAGACCATCCGGCGCCACTGCAACCGTTTGTACTTCGCCAGCGAATAACTGCGCTAGCGGATCCTGTGTAGACACATTAAATTGATCAAGCTGCTCACCATTCTGAAGCCCTAATGCAACTTGGCCCACCCCAGCGTGCAGAGCAATTGCATGAATCAATACTCGACTGACTAATTCCTCCTCAGCGAGGCGATCACGCGAACCCTTGCTTAGAACAAGGCCATATGTGCTGGTTGAACGGCTATCACGAAGTGCAACCCAACAGCCATGATCGCCTTTTTTGGTGCGGTCGGTTGCAATAGTGGCAGTACAGGCAATGCCAAGGCAGCCAGCCGCACCATCGGAAAGAGTCATCGCACGATGATAGGCGCGTTCTGCCATTGCTTCGGCTGTTTCGCGCACAACAAAGCGCTCAGGCACTTGCCCTAGGAGATCCGACATGGACGCCGACGAATATCGGTCGGTTGCCTCAAGCAGTGTACGTGATGAACCAGCGACCGTATGGAGCCAGAAGAGCGCTAAGCTACCAGCCCCCGCAAATTCAAATACTGCGCGAGTACCCGAGCTATGAATCTGGCCAATCAATGCAGCAATATCTTCATCTATCATGATATGTCCAACATAGTGTTAACGAAACACCACCATCCTACCACACTTTTGTGCTGACGAAATGCCACGTGTCGAGTATAATCTGTGCGAAGGGAGCATAGCATGCCAAGACACCAACAACAGCTGACGCGCTTTGCCTGGCTTTCAATCGTTGCAGCATTACTAACAATCGGCCTCAAGGCAGCAGCCTATCTTGTCACAGGGTCGGTTGGTCTGCTTTCCGATGCTCTTGAGTCAATCGTCAACTTGGTTGCTGCAGTGGTAGCCTTGGCAGCACTTATGATTGCAGCGCGCCCACCGGATGACGATCATACCTATGGGCATACGAAAGTCGAATATCTCTCCAGTGGTGTTGAGGGAACCCTCATTTTGATTGCCGCAATCAGTATTGTTATTACCGCAGTACAGCGCCTATTTAATCCACAAATCATAGTGGAGGCTGGCCTCGGCTTGGCAATTACACTGATCGCCACATTAATCAACCTGGGTGTTGCCCGCGTGCTGCTACGGGCGGGCCAACAATATGAGTCGATCACACTCGAGGCAGATGCACGCCATCTTATGACCGATGTCTGGACATCAGTTGGTGTTATGGGCGGTATCGGCCTGATCAGCCTCACCGGTTGGGCGATCCTGGATCCAATCATCGCACTTATCATGGCTGCTCATATCATCCGCTCAGGGGTTGATCTTGTGCGTCGCTCGGCACTTGGCCTGATGGATACCGCGCTGCCACCGCATGAGCTCTCACGTGTGCAACTGATTCTTGATAGCTATCGTCGCATCGGTGTAGAGTTTCATGCCTTGCGTAGCCGCCAAGCCGCCACACGTCGTTTTGTTTCATTCCATGTTCTGGTTCCCGATGCGTGGACAGTACGCCGTGGACATGATCTCCTAGAGCAGATTGAACACGATGTACGCACCACACTCCCCAATACCCATGTCTTCACACACCTTGAACCACTCCACGACCCACTATCCTGGGAGGATACATCGCTGGATCGTGAAGGTGCGGAAGTGGAGGTCACGAGGTAACGTGAAGAGCACCATAGTGGAGCGATGATGCGCTGGAACGATGAAGCGCTGGAACGCTCTGGCCTTGGCCGCTAACATCTATCTATATACTTATCCCGACTTGCCTTTATATATCTTTCCTCCACAAATGCGTTACCGAAGGGATTGCTATGCGACGATTACACTTCCTATTGTTGATGCTGCTCACGTCGAACGCCTCGCCGACCGACCGTGTCTCGGTGC
>JANLSE010000145.1:0-5492 GCA_031362265.1 Roseiflexaceae bacterium | reverse complement strand
GGGCCGACCAATAATTGGATGGCACCCAAAGAGATGAAAGCGATTTTGTACTCCCTGTTTGATGGCAGCATGCGTGGGAGGACCATGTATGTGGTGCCATTCAGCATGGGCCCGCTTGGTTCACCGCTTTCACATATTGGGGTTGAGTTGACCGATTCACCCTATGTGGCGGCGAGCATGCGAATTATGACTCGAATGGGGCGCAAAGCACTCGATGCGCTTGGTGATGGTGATTTTATTCCATGTATGCATAGCGTTGGCATGCCATTGATGAATGGTGCGCAGGATGTTGTGTGGCCATGCAATGAGCACACAAAATATATTGTCCACTTTCCAGAGGAACGCTCAATTTGGTCCTACGGTTCTGGGTATGGGGGCAATGCGCTACTTGGTAAGAAATGCTTTGCGCTTCGGATCGCTTCGGTACTGGCCCGTGATGATGGCTGGTTGGCTGAGCATATGTTGATTTTGGGTGTAACTGAACCGAATGGTACAAAGACGTATGTTGCGGCGGCATTCCCAAGTGCTTGTGGCAAAACCAATTTTGCCATGCTGATCCCGCCAAAGGGATTTGATGGCTGGAAGGTGACGACGGTTGGCGATGATATTGCCTGGATCAAACCAGCTCCCGATGGCCAATTATATGCCATCAATCCTGAAGCGGGATATTTTGGTGTGGCGCCAGGTACATCATATAAATCAAACCCAAATGCCATGGCAGCGGTGGCTGACAATACGATCTTCACCAATGTGGCGCTGACGGATGATGGCGACATCTGGTGGGAAGGGATGACAAAGGAGCCACCGGCACACTTGATCGACTGGCAGGGCCAGGATTGGGAACCAGGTTGTGGGCGGAAGGCAGCCCATGCGAATGCACGCTTTACCGCGCCTGCTGGGCAATGTCCTTCGATCGATCCAGAGTGGGAGAATCCAAAGGGTGTGCCAATCAAGGCATTTATCTTTGGTGGCAGGCGCAGTAGTGTCGTGCCGCTCGTCTATCAGTCGTTCAACTGGATGTATGGCGTGTATATGGCCGCGACAATGGGCTCGGAGACAACTGCTGCAGCGGCGGGCAAGCTTGGTGAGATTCGGCGCGACCCGATGGCAATGCTGCCATTTTGTGGGTATCATATGGCCGATTATTTTAGCCATTGGCTCCAATTTGGCCGTATGCTGCCCAACCCACCGCGTATTTTCGGGGTGAATTGGTTCCGAACCGATGAACAGGGCAATTTCATCTGGCCAGGGTTTGGCGAGAATATGCGTGTTCTGAAGTGGATCGTTGAGCGTGCTAATGGCCAAGCGGTGAGTGTTGAGAGCCCATTGGGCTGGGTGCCACGCTATGAGGATATCGACTGGCGCGGCCTGGAGGATTTCTCAGTGGAGCAATTCCATGAGTTGATGGCAGTTGATCGCGCGGGATGGCAACACGAAATTCTTTCACACGATGAGTTGTTCTTCCGAATCTACAACCGTTTGCCAAAAGAATTCATTTTTATGCGTGAGCTGATTCTTTCAAGCCTGTGGCGTTCGCCGCAACATTGGGAGCTAGCGCGTGAGTGATATCGTTGCAGATAGTTAAGCGGAATATTTTGAACCACAGACGGGTACCCTCTGGGTGCAGAGACACCGAGGCAGAAGCAATATGTTTCGATTGTAGACTGAGCGGCATACCACCAGTTTCTACGATTCAACTAAAGGCGCAAGTAAAGGCGCAAGGATGTCATATGGCATCCTTGCGTTGTTGTGTGAGAGAGAGGCTGTTTCTAAGGGATATTGAACAGAAGCGTGAAGGTTGTACCCTGTTGCTCTACGGATGTTACCGTGAGTGTGCCGCCGTGGGCTTCCACAATGGCTTTGGTGATCGCGAGGCCGAGCCCAGAGCCAGCATGTGTGCTGCGGTGGCGAGATGCATCGGCACGGTAGAAACGATCAAACACATCGGGCAAATCGGTGGCGGCGATGCCAGCACCAGTATCGCGGACAATTAGCGATACCTGAGTTGCAGTCGTTTCGGCGGCGAGCACGATTTCACCGTTCTGGGTGTACTGGAGCGCATTAGAGACGAGATTATTAAGAAACAATGGTGGGATTATTTGGGCTGGCAGGATTCGTGCTGGCCGCTGGAGCTGATAGAGATGGAACTAATAGAATCGTTGGTGGTATGCACGTAATGAAGCTCAAAGCATACCACCATGATAAGATGCCAGTTGTTAGAGTTATAGTGCTACCCAGTTCTGCTGCTGGCCGCTGGCGACAATCGCCTCGATGACACGCATATTCGCAACTGCATCGCTCAGTGGTGTGGGAACCGGTGTATCATTAAGGATTGCCAGTGACATCAGGTCGCCCTGGATTGTATACTGATCACAAATTGGGAAGCTGATTTCGTCGATAGTATTGCCATGCTGGTGCCAGAGTTTGCACGGTCGATCGGGTGGTGCATTAAATGGGATTTCGATCTCGATTCGGCCAGTGGTGCCAAAGATCTGGGCGCGCTGATAATTTGCCAGCCGGGTTGAGCAACTGAAGGTAGCAGTTCCACTGCCAAAATCGAGCATGCCTGAGGCGAGCCGGTCGGTCTTAAACTGTGGATCGTACTCAACGATACCTGATACACGTTTGGGCTCACTGCCAAAGATAAAGCGTGATAGTGAGATGTTATAGCAGCCAATATCCATCAGCCCGCCGCCGCCAATATCGGCCATATTGCGCACATTGCTTGGATCATCGAGGAAGTAGGAAAAGAACGATTGGATGGTGCGCAGTTCACCGATGGCATCTGATTGCACAAGCTCGCGTGCTTTTACCCACTGTGGATGATGGCGATACATGAAGGCTTCCATCACTTTAAGTTGCGGGTGGCGTTGGGCTGCAGCGAGGAGTGTTTCGGCTTCTGTGCTGCTGAGCGCAATTGGCTTTTCACACAAAACATGTTTGCCAGCCTCGATTGCTTGAATGGATAGTGGCACATGGAGATGGTTTGGCGTAGGGTTGTAAATCGCCTCGATTGTCGGGTCGGCCAGTAAGGCCTCATAGGAGCCATACGCGGTAGGGATGCCAAGTTTGCTGGCGGTTGCCTGCGCTTTGGCAAGATCGCGTGATGCAATTGCGACGATTTCGGTATGTGTGCCACGCTGCATGGCTGGAATGACTTTCGCGACACCAATATTTGCTGTGCTGATAATGCCCCAACGAATCTTGCGCATAACTATCTCCGTTTGTTGTGTGGATACGCGCAAATTGTAGCACACCTCCCACTGCCCATATAGGCCTTTCCCGAGCACACTCTTGCATATCGTGGGTATAATGAGTGTCAGGTAATTATTGTAGGGCGTGTCGATGAAAGGGTAGGTAACTATGAGTGAGAATACAACTGGCGGTTACAATCGCTATATAACGGATTTATTCGCGACAGAGGATGAGCTATTACGTTCGTGCCAGGCGGAGATGGCGCGCGCTGGTTTGCCGCAGATTAATATTTCGGCGAGCGAGGGTAAGCTACTACATTTGTTGGCGCTTATGGCGGGGGCACGGCGAATATTGGAGATCGGGACATTAGGTGGGTATAGTGCAATCTGGCTGGCGCGGGCATTGCCGGCCGATGGGCGAATGGTTTCACTTGAATTGGATTCCCATCATGCCGATGTAGCGCGCCGCAATCTGGCACATGCTGGCTTGGCAGGTAAGGTCGAGGTACGGGTCGGCCCGGCACTCCAATCCTTGGCACAGATTGCGGCTGCGGGTGATGAGCCATTCGATCTTGTTTTTATCGACGCCGATAAAGATGCATATGTGGCCTATTTGGATGCCACGGTGCATTTGGTACGTAAGGGTGGGTTTATTCTGGCAGATAATACTCTGCCAGATGCCGTATTGCGAGCCGGTGCAGATAGTGGCACCAAGCGTTACAATGCTACTGTTGCAGCACGGAAGGATCTGGTGACGACGATTGTGCCAGTGTTGCGTGCGGAAGGAATGGATGGGCTGACGATCTCGATCAAGCAGTGATCGAATGAATTGATACATATTGACACTGAGCAAGGAATCATATGCGCCAAGCCCAGTTGCGTCTTGCGGAACTGATTGCCTGCCTCTCAATTGCCACCGACTTAGGCACAGGGCATCCAATGGAACGTGCCTTGCGCGCCTGCCTGTTTGCATTGGAGCTTGGCAGGCTCCATACATGTACTGAGGCCGTCCTGGCGGAGACATACTACGTTACCCTATTGCGTTTTGCGGGCTGTGCAGCGGATGCGCATCACCGTGCCTCATTATTTGGTGATGAGATTGCACTCGGCCCGGAAATTGATGCGGTTGAGCTTTGGAAGCTTGAGCCTATGCTGGCGTTTCTTCACAAGCATGGCTTTAATCGCTTACCAGCCGATGAATTGCAGGTGTTGCTTAATACTGGAGTGCAACGGTCGGTTGAGGCAGCCAGCGCTAATTGTGAAATTGCTCAGTTGATTGCTGCACGGCTTGGGCTGAGTGCAGGCGTGATCCAGGCGCTTGGCGATGTATTTGAGCGCTGGGATGGCGGCGGCGTACCTGGCAGGGCGAGTGGTGAGCAAATCTCACTGTCGGCACGAATGGCTGTAGTTGCGCTGGATGTTGAGCTGTACTACCGGCTGGGCGGCATCGGTGCAGTTCAGAATCTCGTACGAGCGCGCTCAGGTGGACAATACGACCCGACTCTGGCCCAGATCATATTGGCGCACCCAACACTTTGTGATTGCTTAATGGATACACATCCCTGGGATACCGTTCTGGCACAGGAGCCAGGTACGGCCCCAATACTTATGGGCAGTCAACTCGATGAGGCCATGCGTGTATTTGCGGATTTTACCGATCTACGAATTCCCTGGATGATTGGCCATTCTGCCGCACTTGCTCGATTATGTGAGGCCGCTGGCCAGCAGTTACGGCTTCCAGAGAGTGAGTTGACCATGCTGCGCTGGGCTGCCTATGTTCATGATATAGGCATGACAGCAAGTAGTGTAAGCATTTGGGATAAGCCAGGTGTACTCAGTGCGGGCGAGTGGGAACGAGTGCGATTACACACCTATTTTACTGAGCGAATTCTAGCGCGTTCAGCACTACTCCATCCAATCGGTCAACTGGCAGCATTACATCATGAGCGTCTTGATGGATCTGGGTATCATCGGCAGATGCAGGCGCCATTGTTGCCGGTCGCAGCACAGATTCTCATGGCTGCTGAAGTATACCGTAGTATGTTGGAAGAACGCCCATATCGTGCAGCGCTTCCTCCACAGACCGCAGTAGACCAACTATGGACGCTTGTCCGCGCGGGACAATTGGAGAGCATAGTCGCAGATGCTGTACTGAATGCTGCTGGTCATGCAGGCTTATCAACTAAACAAGTTCGTCCAGCTGGCCTCAGTGCGCGCGAGGTTGAGGTATTGCGATTGGTGGCACAGGGCAACACTAACCGGCAGATCGCCGATACACTGGTTGTCGCGCCAGCAACC
>JANLSE010000144.1:0-13332 GCA_031362265.1 Roseiflexaceae bacterium | reverse complement strand
TTTGCGTCTTTGCGCCTTTGCGCCTTTGCGTTCCCGTCTTCCCGTGTTTCGCGCGACCAACCTGGTTGGTCGTATGTGCAAGATGTTACGCCGCATCCTCTAAACGTGCCAAGCGTTTGAGCATACTTTGTTCAAGCACGGTCGAGTAGTATAGGCCATGTTCGGCTGCCAGTGGGATCGCCAGTTGCTGATAACAGGCTACCAGTGAGCGGCCAGCGCGTAGGATCGAATCGTGTTCCATCTGTACACAACTCGCCGCGAGTGGCGCGAGTACCGCGCTAGAAAGCAATCCGTCAATCTTCTCGTGCTCACAAATCTCACCCGCCATATCGTACTGAAAGCGCATGAGGTTCATGCAAAGACGCCGCAACTCCTCAAGCTGCCCATAGGCCCACCAGAGTTGCCCGCGACTCATCGCGGTAAGGAAATGCGAGAAATCATGCCAGAAACAGGCGATTTGGTGCTGTAATTCCTCACGCTGTTCCTCGGGAGTGGAATCTGGTGGTGGGAACTGCGCATCTACCAGAATGCCTTGTTTGTCGATCAGGGTCACGAATGGACCACACTGGATCTGATCCAGGCGGCTTGGGCTTGCAAAGATTAGCTCGGCTTCGGTGCCATCTGCGTACATCGTGAAGGCAATATAAGGGAGATTAAAATGCGCCAGGAAGACTAATTCGCCAAGCTCACCTAAAAATGCCGCTCGGCTGGCATAGAATTCCTCATATACCTCATCGGCAACAATCACACTTAGATCCAGGTCTGAGTATTCATCAGATGTACGCTTCGCATATGAGCCACCCAGAAGCGCAGCCTGTACTCGTGGGTCGTTTGTACACACCATAATCAAGCGCTCCAAGAAGCTGCGATGGTGAGTTGCTAGTGGTAGTTCGTCTATGTGCATGCTGCCGCCTTTCGTACCTATAACGATGTACATGCAATAACTGCAATCGCTTAATTATGCCAATTGCACTTGTACCATCAATTGCCAATACTGCTTGACAGCCCTATCTCGCTCAAGTATAGTTCACTATATTACGTGTCATTATGGACAATGATGCCAGTCCAAAACACAAACAAGTCCTTTGTGTCTTTGCATCTTTGCGTCTTTGCGTTCATGCTTGAAAAGATAAACATGGTAACGTAGCTACGAACCTTGTCTTGATACCTCGTCTCTCAGCTACCGTGAGTAGCGGTAACTATACCATTAAAGGGGAAATGTATGGATCATACCGATGATGTTATCGACGAACTTGCTGGGCTGACGCCGGGATCGCCCTTGGCCGAGCTACGTGCGCAGCGGCCAGAGATCGCTCGTTATGCCCAGGGCAGCTACGAAGCGCTACTTGAGCCCGCTGATATTGGTGGGGTCAGCCTGGTTGAGCGGGATCTGATTGCGCTGCGGGTCGCTATTTTGGGTGGTGCTCCGATAGTAGCAGATTGGCATCGCACACGGCTGCTAGCGAGCGGGGTGAGTGCAGACACAATCACAGCGGTTGAGCAGTTTCCAGCAGGCTCGTTGCTGACCTCGCGTGAGGTAGCGCTGTTGCGCCATACCGACCGTGTGACGCGCCTGCCTGCCGCATCGACAAAGGAACAGCTCGGCGAATTGAGCGCCGCTGGCCTAAGCCCACGCGATATTGTCACCGTCGCCCAATTGATTTCATTTCTGAGCTTTCAACTGCGTACCCTGGCTGGGCTGCGCGTACTTGCGGAGGGTTTATGAGCATCACACCTAGCCGCCCATTCACCCTTGATCTGGTGATCTGGCGCCCATGGATTCCAACGGTTGACGATATTGGCCCAACTCCAGAACAGGCCGCGCTTACTGACGAGGTTACTCCTAACCTGACAAGCCGACCCTACTTTGCCATGCTGGCGCACGATCCTGCGGCCCTTCGTGAGCGAACTGCCCTGATGAAAGCTGCTATGTACAGCCATGGCGGCGCAACCCGTGCCGATCGTGAGTTAGCTGCAACCGCGGCATCTCGCGCCAATGGCTGTGTTCACTGTGCCTCTGTTCATGCACGGCTGTACGCCCAGCTTACCAAGGACAATACCGTAATCCAGCGCTTGTTGGACGAAGGCGTAGAAACACCACTTGGCCCACGTGAGCGCGCGATTGTGGATTATAGTGTCAAATTATCGAACAACCCGGCGGCGCTTACCGCCGCTGATCTGCTGCCATTACGGGCAGCTGGTCTCGCGGATTTAGCGATCTATGATGTTACCAATGTGATTGGCATGTTTAACTGGGCCAATCAGCTATTCCTATCGCTTGGTGAGAATGAACCACCTGCACCCGAAGATGCGGAGTAGAGAGGGCTTAGCTGATGGCCAACGGTGGGGCATTCGTTTTCGCCAGCGCCGAATATGCTCGAAGGAGCGCTTTCATGCCAAGCACAATGCCTTTGAAGGTCGGTATTGTTGGAATCGGTAATATTGCAACTAATGCAACGGTTGGCTATATTCCCAATTTGCTGAAAATGTCGGGAAAAATACAGATCGTCGCACTCGCCGATGCCATTCCTGAACGCGCTACTGAAGCCGCAAAACGCTATGGAATCCCACACCCCTATGCAAGCCTGGATGCGATGCTTGAGCAGGCGGATATTGAGGCGGTGATAAACTTAACCAACATTCCATCACATGCGGCAACCAGCCTTAAGATTCTTGAGAGTGGCCGACATTGTTTTTCGGAGAAGCCGCTTGCGACCACACTGCCTGAAGCCGATGCACTTGTTGAAGCAGCTGCGCGTCGCAACTTGACACTTGTGTGTGCGCCGGTTGTCGCCATTCTCCCAGCGCATGTTGAGATCCGCCGATTGCTTGATGCTGGCACGATTGGGCAAGTTGCCTTCGCTAAGGTTCGCAGCTCCCATGGCGGCCCGGCCTCATGGGCTTTCCCAACTGACCCAACCTGGTTTTATCAATTGGGCGCTGGGCCGCTATTTGATATGGGAGTCTATGGCATTCATACAATTACCGCACTGCTTGGCCCTGCTCGGCGTGTTGTGGCCTTCTCTGGAATTACCGAAGCGACGCGGGTTGTCTCGGGTGGCCCGGCAAAAGGGAAGGTCTTTGAGGTGACTGCCGACGACAATACCTTGCTTATGCTGGATTTTGGTAATTCAACCTTTGCCTTTGTTGATGGCACCTATAATGTGAATGCCGTTAAGAGCCCACAGATTGAGATTTTTGGCCGCGCTGGCACAATTAATATTGCCGATTATTCAGCAATTCAGGCTGGTGCACCGCATTTTGAAGTCTATCAGGTGAATGCGCTGCCAGGTGTTGGTGGCTGGGTTGCGCCTAATATGGGTGGAATCCGTCAGGCCGATGTATATTTCAATACCTATCATAATGCCTGTATGGTTGAACATCTGGCCGATTGTCTGCGCGCTGGCAGTCGCCCACTCCTCAGTGCTGAACACGCCCGCCATACGCTGGAAATTATGCTGATGGCGATTGAGTCGGCACGTAGTGGCCGTGCAATCGAGCTGCAAACGACGTTTTAGGCGCTACCGATAGCGTAATCACACATTGCGAGCGTGATGTTCCTGCTGAGTGAGACACCAATTAACTGCCCGTTCGTGTACGATTTGCCGGTATGACTGCGGGCAGTTGCTGTTTCACAACAAGCCAGTGTTCTATAGCGGTGGTCTGATCGATTGCGCTCCCTGATTCGGCGTAGATAGAATCGTTGTGCGTTATGCGCTCAAACGCTTTGCGCTTAGCTCTAGGCCCATTTGCGATTGAAGCGACGGGCCGCCGAGCCTGTTAGCGCTTTGCCATGCCCAAAACAGACGGTAGCAAAGTTGAGTGTTGCAAGACGTGCCAATGATAGCCGCCCTTCTGGGACGCTCTCATATCCAATACTATAGTTCAGGCTCGGGAGATTGCTGCAAACATCACCAGCAAAGAGTAGCGCGCCATCACGTTCTAATAGAAATGCCAGATGACCCGCACTGTGACCTGGGGTATGCAGTGCGCGCAGCCCTCCTCCGAATGGGAGCACATCGCCATCCGCCACCTCATGATCAACCCGCGCATTGGGAATTGTTGCCGACGATTTGAGGATGGTTTGACGGTAGAGGAACCAGTTGAGCAGCCCTGGCCCAGCGGTTGGGCGAGGCAATGTAGTGTTTCCACGAACGATCTCGGCCTCAATCCGATGCGCCCAGACCTGCGCATCCGTAACCTCTAGCAGGGCTGCTAGGCTCCCAGCGTGATCGGGGTGGCAATGGGTCAACACAATCTGGCGAATACCACTTGGCTCGACCCCCAATGAGCGTGCGCCAGCCAAAATCGCCTGTTCATCGCCAACATTGCCAGTGTCAATCAGTGTCAATGCATCACCATCGTGGATGTAGAAAACATTGACAGGGCCAAGCGTTAGGGAATAGACGCCTGGAAAGATCGGAGTTGGTGTCATGAATGACTCCCTTCAAAGGCATATGCTACTCAAGATAATGCACTAAATCGGTGATGCTCGTGCCACTTGTCAATTCTTCATATGGATAGGTGATACCGCCATAGCTGATACTCCATTGAGTAAGTATAAGCCCTGGCGTATGAATCAGTGTGTAAATGATGTTTGTCTCGGCCTGACCATGCTGATCGGGGTAGCCGCCATAGCCACGCACGATCTGCAGATCCTGTTGGCAACATTGGATGGTATGGTAGACATACCTATTTGACTGATCACGCTCTTCGAGTTGAGCAATCAGATGCGCGTAGTTGTGCTGATCAACCCATAGATCATACTGGCAGATCGTATGGTGGATTGGACACATATGTTGGTTGGCGTAGTAGTGCTGAAAGCCAAGTGGCTGGATAGCGCGCAATGTTTTGGTGAGGAGCTGCTGATTACCGGGATCGAACGATGCCTGAAAGAGCCAATCGGGGCCTTTTCCGGCTGCAAGCAGATCGCGAAACCAATAGGTATATTGAGTCACAATGGCTCCAGGATTTTGTTATGCCCCATTCCAACAATGCGGATGTGATTATTATACATCCCCTGGCGTGGATTGTACCTACTGAATCTGCATGCATGTCAATGGAAGCCGAAGCATTCGTGTAACCTACGTGGATCAGTGTAGCCCGTATTGCTTGACAGTCCCTCTGTGCTTGAGTATAGTTCACTATATTGCGTATCATTATCGACAATAATACCAGTGCAGAAGAGGAAGCTCGCCATGACGACGATACTGCCCGAGACGCTTGCAATTGATATTGACCGCTGGAATGCTGGGATGACGATTGACACCTTTGTTGAAACAATCGATGTTAATCAGGAAGCAACCCGCCGCCGGCTACAAGATGTACGTTTATCTGATCAGGATCGAGCCGCGTTTGCCGCGTTAGTCAGCCCGGTGTATGTCGTTGTGTTGACTGAGCCATGGTGTGGGGATTCACTTATGAACCTTCCGATTCTCGCGCGGATTGCCGAAGCAGCACCCGATATGCAGGTACGGATCTTCCTGCGCAGCCAGGAACCTGAGCTGACCGCCGCCTATCAGGCGCGTAACATCAAGAATATCCCGGTTTTTACTTTCTTTGATGCTGATTTTCATGAGCTTGGGACATGGGTTGAGCGCTCGCAGGCAGCCCATCAGCGGATAGCGACATGGCAACAGACGCATCCTGAGTTAGCTGAAATTCGTAACGCAACCGATCTGACTCCTGAGGAGAAGCAGATTCGCTTCAAGCCGATCCTTCATGTACTGCGGATAGAGATGGAAGAATGGTACCATGAGGATCTGCAGGATGCGACAGTGAGTGAGCTGCGGGCGCTGCTTCAACCTAGTGCTGTTTGATTCTAATGAGTATATGATTTGAACCGCAGACTCGCATGAGCAACCAACATCGTGCCAACTGAAAACGAGGTTTCGGTTCACCACAGAGATAGGTTTGTAGACTCTGTGCCTCTGTGGTGTATTGCTCACAGTTGCTCGGTTGCGTATTTCCATAACGGATAGTAGCATGCCGCATCTTTGCGTTGAACGTTTCAACTCTGCCTTGAGTGTTATTGTGTATGGAGGGCCTTATGACACAAATAGCAACACTGGATAGCTCTTTTTTGCAGGCGGCGCATGCTGCGGCTGCTTGGATTCGTTCAACCGCACAGGAGGCCCCACATGGTCGAATCTGGCTCCCAGATCCCGATCAGCCTGAGCGGGTAGCGACGGTTGGCGCACCAGCCACAATCTACAGCGGCAATGCGGGTATTGTACTATTCTTTCTCGAACTGGCACAGGCGACAGGTGATGAATCGTATCTGAACGACGCGAAGCGTGGTGCCGATCAGATCGCTGCTACATGGCAAGAAGTGCTTACATTTAAGGCGATGTTCGACTTTGAGAACGCCAACCTCACTTTCAATGCGGGCCTCTCTGGCACTGCATTTGTTCTGGCAAGTGTCTGGCAGGTAACCCAGATCGATCAGTATCGGGCAGCTGCGCTGGCAATTACCCAACATATTGTTGGTGCAGCACGCCAGACAGATACTGGTGTAGTCTGGACGGGTGCTGCCTCGGCTGGCCTTGGCGATGGTGCGATTGTTCTGTATCTGCTATGGGCTGCGCGCGTTTTTGATGATACTACGCTACGTGATCTGGCTGTGCGCGCTGCTGATCCAATCTTGCAGGCGGCTGAGCACGACCCGCGTGGTGGCCTGAAGTGGGTTGGGTTTCCGGTGGAAGCGCTTGGCCTGCCCGCTGGGAGTTATATGCCGAACTTTGAGTTTGGCACCGCAGGTGTGGCATATGTTCTGGCACGACTGTATGAAGAAACTGGTAATGCACGCTTTCTGGCTGCTGCCCGCGAAGGTGCAGCACATGTTCAGGCGCTCGCAACCGTTAGTGGTGATAGCGCATTGCTGTTCTACCGTGAACCAGATCTGACCGATCTCTACTATTTAGGGTATTGTCATGGCCCGGTTGGAACCGCTCGTACCTTCTACCAGCTGTATAAAGTGACGCAAGAACCGATCTACCTGGATTGGACCGAGCGTTTCGCACGTGGCATTTTGGCGAGTGGCGTCCCAGAACAGCAGACACCAGGGCTGTGGAATGTTGTCTGCCAATGCTGCGGAACGACTGGTATCAGTGATTTCTTCCTCAGCCTATGGGTCGCAACGGATCGTCCTGAATATTTGGTGTATGCACAGCGCGTTGGTACACAGATACTCAGCAGAGCTAACCCGGTTGATGGGACAGGTTCGCGCTGGTACCAGGCCTGGACGCGCACCCAACCAGATCAGATTGCAGCCGAGACGGGCTATATGATCGGTGCTGCTGGGGTCGGCAGTGCGCTGCTGCACCTCCATCAGGCGGAACAAGGGCGCTATGCTGCGATCCTGTTCCCCGATAACCCGTTCCCGCGCCGCCAAAACTAAGCGCGTGTGATACCAAATCGCGTTCTCGGGTATACCCGCACCACAGAGGCACAGAGGCACAGAGACATAAAGATCGCTCTCGTATACCCAATTCTGCGTCTCCGCGTCTGTGTGGTGAAGCTATCTGTTTTCCTGGTTTAGCCCTGAGCTTCAGTTTCCCCATTACTGTTCTCCTTTTCTTGTAATTCGGATAGCAGTGTATCCAGACGTGCAAAACGTTCTTCGAGTAGCTGCCGATACGCTGCCAGCCACTGATCGATCTCAACCAAGGGCTCAATGCGCAGTTCATACCAGCGCCGTTGGGCATCCTGCCGTACAGTGACTAGCCCGACTTCACGTAGCACACGTAAGTGCTTCGAAATCAGTGGCTGGCTGAGATCTAAGAGATCAACCAGTTCGCCGACCAAACGTGGCCGCTCACGCAGCAGATCCAGAATATGCCGACGGGTTGGCTCCACTAATGCCTCAAATGCTGTTGTCATAAGGATCATTATACTATATTGGTTATATAACTGTCAAGTTATATTTAAGCCTTAGTGAGACGTCCTTTCTTTGATCAGGATACTGTGTTGGTGGACAAACCGATCCCCGATCACTATAATGTGCGCGGCCACGCTAAAGCTCAGCGGGCTACCCCAGATAGCGCAATGCATGCGTGCGCTTGCAGCGCTCTGCGGATGTGCAGGGAGGCACATACATGGACATGTTTAGTGGGCTCGGGCTTTCCGGGCTGGCGCTACTCTCAACAGCCGAGACCCGTTCAATCTCGGCGGAAAATCCAACTGGTGCACGTGCCCGCTGTGGTGAATTCGGCTCCTTTACGGTCGCTCTTTTCACATTATTAAGGCAGTTATGAAACTCCAGATTACGGATATCAAAGCCTACCCGGCCTGGGTTGGGCATCGCAATCAGTTGTTGGTGAAGATCGAGACCAATGAAGGTATCTATGGCTGGGGTGAGTCGGGCCTTTCGGGCCGCGAGCTTGCAGTGGTGGGCGCTATTAAGCACTTCCGTGAGTTCCTGATCGGTCAGAATCCCATGCAGATTGGCCGCATCTGGCAGGAGATTTACCGCAGCCAGTATTTCGAGGGCGGAAGGGTTCTGCAGGCGGCGCTCTCGGCAATTGATATCGCCTTGCATGATCTGGTTGCGAAGGCGCTCAATATCCCTGTGTATCAGCTTTTGGGTGGCAAGCAGCGCGACCAGATCCCATGCTTTGCGACAACCGGTGGCGATACGGTCGAGGCAATGATCGAGAAGGTTCAGATGCTGATTGATCTTGGCTGGCAGTGTATTCGGGTTGGGCCAGCGGCGGGTAAGGCTCCAGCTGAGGAGGCACTGATCTTCGAGCCACGTGAGTCGATTGGAGTCACGGCGCAATGGCTCACGAAACTACGCGAGGTAGTTGGGCCAACTCCAGTTCTTGGCATTGATTATCATCACCGGCTGAGTGTGGCTGAGACAGCTTCCTTTTGCCAACGTATGCCAAGTGGCACCCTGGATTTCCTGGAAGAGCCGATTCGTGATGAGACGCCTGAGGCCTATGAATCCCTACGTACCATGACCAGTGTACCATTTGCGATTGGTGAGGAATTTGCCAGCAAATGGCAGTTTCTGCCCTATATCGAGCGTGGCATTACCAATTACGCCAGGATTGATGTGTGTAATGTCGGTGGGCTAACGGAATCGATGAAAGTGGCGGGCTGGTGTGAGGCCTATTATATCGATCTGATGCCGCACAACCCGCTTGGGCCGATCTGCACGGCGGCAACAGTTCATTTTGCGGCAGCTGTGCCAAATTTCTCGTGGCTTGAAATGCGTGCCACACCTGGCGAGGAATGGCGTGGCACAAACGATGAGATCTTTCCGAATCAGTTGCGGCTGGAGGGAAGCAGTATCCTCGTGCCAGATACGGTTGGCCTGGGGGTTGAGGTGAATGAGGAATACATCCGTGAGCAGAGCTTTAAATTCTGGGAAGCGCCACATCTGCGGCGGCGTGATGGCTCTGTCACCAACTGGTAGCAATACGTGCATGCGATTGATGCACTCTAAACGGGCTGTATCAATCGCTACTTCTAGTTTTGCCACTTAACCACAGAGTGCACAGAGACACAGAGAACAAAAAATACCCGGTAGGCCCTTTTCAGCCACTTGTTATGAACCCCAGACTTCAGCAGCCGTTTCGACAACTAGGCGCAGTTTGGCGCGCTGCGCCTCAACGGCGATATTGTTGCCATGTACAGTGCTGGAGAAGCCGCACTGTGGGCTGAGGCATAGCTGATCGATTGGCGCATATTTGGATGCCTCATCGATACGCCGCTTGAGGGTGTCCTTGCTTTCCATTTCACCGAATTTGGTGGTGACGAGGCCAAGCACAACGATCTTGCCCTTGGTCAGGTAGCGTAATGGGCGAAAATCGCCGCTACGGTCGTCATCATATTCAAGGAAGAAGGCATCGAGCTGCATCTCTGAGAGTAGGGCCTCGGCGACTGGCTCATAATTGCCAGCGGCGGCATGGGTACTCTTGAAATTGCCGCGACACAGGTGCATGGCAAGGGTCATGCCCGGCGGTTTGCGGGCAACTACTTTGTTGATAAAGGTTGCGTAGCGATGCGGCAGTTCGTTTGGGTCGTCGCCACGCTGGCGAGCCGCCGCACGCATCTTCTCATCGCACAGATACGCCATATTGGTGTCGTCCATCTGCACATAGCGACAGCCAGCCGCATAGAGCGAGTGGAGTTCTTCGCCATAGGCCTGTGCAACATCATCATAGAACTCTGGCTCAAGCTCAGGGTAGGCGACTTTATTGATCCCAGCACGGCCACCACGGAAGTGTAGCATGGTTGGCGATGGAATACAGACTTTGGGAGTCATGCCAGAAGCCACTTGGCTTTGGAGGAACTCAAAATCTGCGCGTTGAATATCCTTTATATGGCGCACCTTATCGACCACATACATGGCTGGTGGAATCAGGTCTTCACTACCATCAGGCTTCTTGACTGTGACTGGAAGCTCGGTTTTGACGCCACCAAGCTGATCGAGGAAATCGATATGGAAGTAGGTTCTACGGAACTCGCCATCGGTGATACTCTGTAGCCCTACATCCTGCTGGAATGCCACAATCTCGGCAATCGCTTTGTCTTCTACCGCGCGCAGTTGCTCGGCGCTAATCTCCCCACGCTCCTTCTGGTCACGTGCTTCCAGCAGATATTTGGGGCGCAGAAAGCTGCCAACATGATCGGCGCGGAATGGTGGTGAAATGCGAGCGCTCATCAAGATCTCCTTCAGAATCGCGCAGATTGGGCGAGGATGGAGGGTGTTATGTGGTTGTGTATTATAGCAGAGCTAGGCTGGGTTCTGATTGTCGAGACAGAATACTGGTTGGCATAAGGTGGATGTTTCTGCTACAATCAAAATCACACGAGGTATCACACCAATCGAACAATTGTACAAGCGATTGACGAGTATTTGCTCCTTTGTTCCTGCTCTCCTTAGAGATGACTCCTGACAACTGCTAGCTGAAAGTCGGAGTGATTGATGACTGAGACATTCTCTTTCGGCGAGTGGGTGCGCAAACGTCGCCGGTCGCTCGACTTAACCCAGGATGAACTGGCGAATCGCGTTGGCTGCGCGGTCTCGATGGTGCGAAAAATCGAACTGGATGAGCGGCGGCCTTCCAAACAACTGGCAGCACTGCTGGCCGATCGTCTTGAACTGACTGATAATGATCGAGTGTTGTTCCTTAAGGCTGCCCGTGCCGAACTGGGTGCGGATCGGCTGACTGCCCCTGCTGTGTCTGGCCTCGCCAACCAGCAGCCACGAATGCAGAATCTGCCAACACCAACAACTCCCCTGATTGGACGAGTGCAAGATCTGACGCACTTACTTGGCATCGTTGCCGATCCAACTGTACGGCTTGTGTCCCTGACAGGGCCGGGTGGTATTGGCAAGACCCGCCTCGCAAAGGCAGTTGCAGCTGAGGTAGCGCAGAGCTTTGCCAATGGCATATATTTTATTGATTTGAGCGCCATTCGCGATCCAGATCTTGTTGCCAGAACGATCGCTCAACCACTCGGTATTGTTGAGCGTGCCAATGCCTCAATGAGCGAGAGTCTGATCTATTTCCTGCGTGATAAACACCTACTCTTGTTACTCGATAATTTTGAGCAGGTGTTGGATGCTGCGCCACTGCTTATGAATCTCTTAGTAGCATGCCCGCATCTAAAGATCCTGGTGACGAGCCGTGCCACACTTCATCTCTCTGGTGAAAGGGAATACCCAGTGTCACCATTGGCACTCCCACCCTACACACAGCAGGATCATGCAGACCATGCGCTTCAGCAGCTACCAATGTTACAATCGCCATATAGCACTATAGAGGACTATGCTGCCGTACAACTCTTCGTCCAACGTGCACAGGCGGCCCTACCAAGCTTTACCCTCCACGAAACGAACGCGGAGGCTGTGGTCGAAATCTGCCGCCGACTCGATGGGCTGCCATTAGCGATTGAGCTCGCCGCAGCACGTATCAAAATCCTATCGCCAGCAGCGCTCCTGGCACGATTGAGCAATCGCTTTACGCTGCTGACTGGCGGCGCACGCGATCTACCAACCCGCCAGCAGACTATTCGCAATACGATTGCTTGGAGCCATGATCTGCTCACAACAGCCCAACAATGCCTGTTTCGGCGGCTGGCGGTGTTTGTGGGCGGTTGGACATTAGAGGCGGCCATAACCGTATGTAATTTGAATGGTGATCTGGAATTCGATCTGCTCGATGGGATGCAGACTCTGATCGACCAGAGTCTGGTGGTGCAACAACATGGAGTGGATGAGGAGCGGCGCTTCAGTTGGCTGGGAACCATTCGTGAATATGCACTGGAATTGTTGGTAGCTAGTGGCGAAGAGATCGTTTTACGTCGCCAGCATGCAGCCTACTTTGCAACCTGGGTAGCGCAAACTCAAACGGACATTTACAGCGCTGATGCAGAAAGATTCAAGCAACTTAATTATGAGCTCGAGAATTTTCGTGCGCTGCTGAACTGGAGTCTCTCGGCCACTGAGGATGATCGCTTCTATGGTCTCCAACTATTTGGGAGTCGTTGGCAATTCTGGTCTATCCACTACCCTATCGAAGGCAGCGCAATTGCACAACGTGCCTTAGCATGTGCATTAACCTACCATCAGAATTTAATCGTTGCGCGTATCTATAATGCAGCGGCTCGCACGATTATAAATACTTCCCCCAATACATACGTTGATTTGCTCGAGCGAAGCCTTGCACTGGCGCAGCAGTATAATGATCAGCTGCTACAGGCTGAGGTTTTACGACATCTTGGTGAGGGTCTGATTCGTAGTCGCGATGATCAAGCTGAACATATGTTGTCAGAGAGTCTACGGATAAGTCGTGAATTGGGCAATCTTGAACAAGAAGCCTGGACAACCCTCGATCTTGGAGTGTATAGCGAGACATTGGACAACCTGAGCGAGGCAGCAAAACAGTATCAGCAGAGTCTGACGATCTTTATTAAGCTGAATGAATTGTATGGTCAGGTTCACGCGTTGTTTCTACTCTCTGGCCTCGCGGAATGGCATGGTGAATTGACACAGGCGGAGCAATACCTCTCACGTGCGCTGAAGCTAACCGAACGCCTTGGCCCATTAATTCATATTTTCCCACTGATTGAACGTGGCTATTTTGTGTACAAACGTGGTAATTATCAACTGGCGCTGAAGCTGTTGGAATCAGGATATCAGCAGCTCCAGCAGATTGGCGATCCTGCCCCTGCAGCCCGTGTATTTATTTTGCTGGCGCTGTGTCATCAAGAGCTTGGTGATCGTGCTGTGGCCCTTCAGTGCTGCCAGCAGGCGGTGGCACATGTGAAGCAAGGTCATTCACATGTGATACAGGGCCATGCAATATTGCTTAATTC
>JANLSE010000094.1:0-26192 GCA_031362265.1 Roseiflexaceae bacterium | reverse complement strand
TGCAGTAGCTTCCGCAGCCGCAACCACTGCGCGAATTCCCTCGAGGTTGTATACATTAAATGCACCTACCGCGATACCTTGTTGGCTCGCTTCCTGTAGCATGATAGTTGGTGTGGTAAGCAAGGGAAACTCCTAAATGAGCAATGAAGCAATTGAAGCAATGAAGCAAGCTAGGAAGCAACCAAGTGAAATCTGTTTCAATGTTTCAATGTTTCATTGCTTCCATGCTTCAATTGCTATTGCAGCTTCGCTACCGCCTCACGCAAAGCCCCAGCTCCGCCGACATTGCCAGGAAAGACGATATACAGCATGCCTGGGAAGCGGCTTTCGGGGCCGAGACTCCAGACGGGCACGCCGGGTAGCAGTTGGCCGACAACCATGGCGCGCCGTACACCTAAACCCTGTGTGGCAATATCGCTTGATGTGATACCACCCTTGGCCAGGATGTAGCGTGGCCGCTGCTGAATTGCCCGTACGATTGTGATCAGTGCATCCGAGACGTGCCGACCAATCGCGAGGTTTTCTTCTGCGCTTGCACCTGTGATAAGGGTGCGACTGGTTGATACGATCACTGTTCGATCTTGTGCGAGCCATGTGTCGATAGATTGGACTGCATCTGCAATAGAGGTTTGGCGTATTGCTGGATCTAGCAATAGTGCTACATTCAATTCGATATGCACGATCTTAGCGTTAGCATCCGCTGTGGTATCCTCTGACCTTTCATTCCCAACTCCTGATGCAGGATGGGCGAGTAGTTCGCTCAGTTGCGCCGATGTGGTTGATACATACGAACCGACGATAATCAAACCGCCAGCCCCAGTTGAACCCTGCATCGTTTGAGCACTCAGTAAGGGGCGCCGCGCGAGGCCAAGCCTTGCGGCCACAAACGACGCCGCTGTCCGCAACAGAAATCGCTGACCTGTCTCTTCTGCCCGTAATACTGCTAGCGCTACCACAGCCAGATCACGTTCACTTGTGGCATTAACTATACATACGCTGCCGGGTTGGAGGCTGGCAAGGCGTTTGGTGATCAGGTTTGGGCCACCAGTGCGAATCTCACTGATCGAAAGTGTTGCTACCGTAGACGCAGGAATCCGACCAGCGCTTTTCTCCTCAACCCAGTCGCATAGGTTGGAAGAATGAAAGCCAAACACGGCATCGCGTGCATAGACTGTCTCGGCAACTGGTACAAGCCGAGTACCATCATTGACATAATGGATATTGTCGATTGTGAAGCGCCCGCCATCGAAGAATGCTGGAATGAGCAGGGTAGCGGTGAAGCCACCAAGCGCCTCGGCTAATGCATCTGTCTCACCAGGAAAATGCCCGCGTAGGGTTGAGTCGCTACGACTAATAACGGTAACGGCGCGCCCACTCGCCTGCGCCGCAAGTGTCAGGTTAGTACCGATTGTATGATGAATAGCTTGGGCCTGGGCAAGTGGCATACTGCGTGAGTTTGTGAGGATATAGCAACATGGCAGGCCGCGTTCCAGTTCGCTTGTGAGTGTCGCAACATCCCAGGTTGTCAGCACTGGCAGATCGTAGACGGTCTGTGTGCCAGTTGGGTCATCGTCGAGCACAACCAGTAAGCGCCGATCTGCGGCAACTGCGCTACGAATGGCAGGTAATGGGTCGGAGGGCCAATCGGGTTGAGTTGGTAGGGTTGGGTTAGTTGACATACGACTCCAGAGATGGCAGAGCTGCGGAACCAAGGACGAAGAACCAAAACGCAAAGGCGCAAAGACGCAAAGTTCAGAAGAACACGAGAACAAGATAGCGCACAACGAACTCCAAATCATCGACCTACACTCATTCCGTGCTCTAGGTGCTCTACACTATGCTTTGCGCTCCATCATTCCATCAGCGTACGGGCGAACCTTGTGTTCGCCTGCTAAGAACAAAGAACAAACAAGCCCTTTGCGTCTTTGCGTCTTTGCGTCTTTGCGTTCATGCCTTAGGCGATTTCTATAAGGATGTTACATTATACGGCGTGTGGGCCGATACTTGGTCAAGTGCCTGATTAATATCGCGCAGCAGCTGGGTTCCTGCGGCAGTGCCATTGCTTACCCAAAGCTCGGCACCATGGATGCCATCGGCTGCAACAAATAGCAATTGATCGCCAAGTACTGCACGTTGTGAGAAGCTAGGAGCGTTCAACGCAACGATGCCACAAATGTGGTATCGCGTACTGCGTGATGATCGAGCGTAGCATGCTTAATCAGTCTGTTTTGGAAATTGCCAGTGGAGTGGCGATTCAACACTGCCTGTCACGACTGAGATTGGCAGATGCGCAGCAGCTTTCCCGGTTTCTGGATTCCAGATACGCCCTTCTGGAACAATAATGAAGAGCCCATTCTCATCGCCTACGGCTGTGAACACAGGGCTGGCTGGCCCAGCATATACCTGATAGTTGCTATGTGCGCTGATTGTATCGGCCTGGGTAAGCACATCATGTGCTGCGATCCCAATCTCACTCACATTCAAGAGGCTTTGGGTGTTGAAGGGGGTGTGGCTGGCGTTTGGTAGTGAATGGCGTGCAATTAATTCAGCAATATTGCCAGCTGGATCGAGAAAATACATGCCATGGGCATTCCAGCTTTCAAATGCATATTCATCGATACCTGCCGAGTTTTTGAGCAGCTGTGCCCGCTGTTGGAGCCAGACTTTGCCCTGGGCAAACTGGTTTTCGGGAATATTAAAGGCAAAGTGGTAGCAGCCGCCCAATGGCGTGGGTTGCTGTACAAAGGTTAACCGCGATGTGCCGATTTGGAGTGTCAGTCGCTCGCTATCATAATCGTGTACTGGCAACCCAAGCACATGGCTGTAGAAATCATGCTGTTCTGTAAGATAGTTGGTTGCGAGTTGAAGCTCAAGAATATGCATATCGTGCTCCAGTCGATGATCTTTGATGCAGTATAGCGTGGGTGTGCGCTGCAATAATCGGCCATAGGAACGATTCCTGCAGGACTGCGGAACAGCGGAACAGCGGAACCGCAGAACTGTAGAACCAAACGAACCGAGAACCGCGGAACCAACACGAGATTCACTCAACCATGCCCATCCTTATCTCAGCATCGTATGGGCGAACCTTGTGTTCGTGTGCTAAGAACCGTGAAGAGCGGGCGAGTTGTGGTAGTTAATCTGCGCTGGCTGCGGTGAGGGCGGCCAGGTTTGTGGCGATCGAGGCCTTCTGATTGAAGAGTGCCGACCCAATGACCAGGACATCTGCACCGGCACGCACAAGTGGTCCGATTGTGGTTAGGTTGACCCCGCCATCAACCTGGATGTAAATATGGCCAAGATTGTGGTCATTCAGAAGCTGGCGTAACCGCGCAACTTTGTTCAGGCTCGCGGGAATGAATTGCTGACCGCCAAACCCTGGGTTGACCGTCATCAGTAGCGCGAGATCGATGTCTGGCAGGATTTCTTCTAGTGTGTTTAGTGAGGTTGCCGGGTTAAGTGCCACACCAACACGTTTACCATAGCTGCGAATGGCATGCACGGTGCGATGCAGATGGGTACAGGCCTCGACATGAACGGTGATGATATCGGAGCCAGCGTTGGCAAAATCCTCTATGTAGCGATCGGGATCGCTAATCATAAGATGGGTATCAAGGGTTGCGGTGTAGTGATCGGCAATTGGACGTAATGCAGCCACCACCAGCGGCCCAAAGGTAATATTTGGAACGAAATGGCCATCCATAACATCGATATGAATCCAGCGTGCGCCAGCCTCACAAGCATCACGCACCTGTTCACCAAGGCGGCTAAAATCGGCAGATAGGATTGATGGTGCAATATGCATGAGTTCACTCTTTACGGCAGTTGAATATCACCACAGAGGCACAGAGAGCAACGAGTTCCAAATAGGAGGTGCGCATAACTAATTGGTTCAAGCGGCAATCCTAAGAATTCAATCTCTGCACCCAAAGGGTACCCGCTGTGCCTCTGTGGTGAATAATGTTCTACTCGGCCTTCTTGACAGCATGCCCACCAAAGCCCTTACGCATAGCGGCGAGTACCTTGGCAGCAAATGATTCGGGTTGGCGCGAATGGAAGCGCTCAAAGAGCGAGAGTGTGATGACTGGCGCGGGAACATCCAAATCAATGGCGGCCTGGATCGTCCAGCGACCCTCACCACTATCCTGCACAAAACCCTTGATCTGCGAGAGATCTGGATCCTGGCGGAAGGCTTCCTCGGTCAGGTCGAGCAGCCAGGAGCGTACAACACTACCATTCTGCCAGACCGCCGCGATTTTTTGCATGTCAAGGTTGAAATCGGTCTTAGCGCGCATGATGTCAAAACCCTCAGCATAGGCTTGCATCATGCCATACTCGATGCCATTATGTACCATCTTGACGAAGTGCCCACTGCCAGTTGGCCCACAATGTAAATAGCCATTGGGCGGCGCGAGGGTAATGAGTGCTGGCTCAAGCGGCTTGACTACCGCTGGCTCACCGCCAACCATCAGGCAGAAACCATTCTCTAAACCCCAGATACCACCACTGGTGCCTTGATCGACATAATGAATGCCACGTGGTTTGAGTGCCTCCGCGCGCCGGATATCATCTTTGTAGAGGGTATTGCCCGCTTCGATGATGGTATCGCCAGGTGAGAGTAAGGCCGCAATCCCTTCGATTGCTTGTTCGGTGACATCGCCAGCTGGCAGCATGATCCAGATCGCGCGTGGTGCTGGCAATTTGGCAACTAGTTCCTCGTAGGTGTAGGCCGCCTCGGCACCCTTGGCGACAAGCGCTTCGATCGGGCCGTGGCTGCGGTTATGTACCACCACACGATGCCCGCCACGAACCCAGCGCTCAGCCATTCCTGCTCCCATGCGGCCAAGACCGGTAATTCCAATGTTCATGTTGTGTCTACTCCTCAGTGTATATATATACTAAGCCGTATAGGCAAGAACCGCAGAACCGCAGAACCAAGAACCAAAGAACGCAAAGAACCAAAGAACGCAAGATATTAAACGCAAAGACGCAAAGACGCAAAGACGCAAAGACGCAAAGACGCAAAGACGCAAAGGAACAAAAGACTAAAGGAACATAATCAAAACCATAGATGACAGAATAGCTCTATACATCATGTTCCAATGCTTGATCGTTCGTTCGCTCCATCATTCAATCGTTCGTTCGCTCCATCGCTACACCCAGAGGGTACCCGGCTTCAATGCTACACCCAGAGGGTACCCGGCTCCAATGCTTCAATGCCTCAATGCTTCAATGCTTCATCGCGCTCCCTAGCCGCGCCGTTCGCGGTAGCGTTGGATGAGCCGATTTGTGGAGCTATCGTGGTGTAACTCGCTCTGGCCGGATAGTTCGGGGTAGATGCTCATCGCGAGTACTTTACCCAATTCGACGCCCCATTGATCGAAGGGATTGATCTGCCAGATCACGCCTTGAACATAGACGCTATGCTCATAGAGTGCAACCAACTTGCCCAGCAATGCTGGATCGAGCCGCTCTGCCAGAATTGTATTTGAGGGCCGATTGCCACTAAAGGTACGATGCGGTACCAACCATTCGGGTGTCCCTTCGGCAGCGACCTGTGCAGCCATTTTGCCAAATGCGAGCGCCTCGGCCTGTGCAAACATATTGGCCATGAGCAGATCGTGGTGCTCGCCGTGGGGATTCAGGCTCTGACAGAACCCAATAAAGTCGCAAGGGATCAGTTTTGTTCCCTGGTGAATCAGCTGGTAGAACGAATGCTGGCCGTTCGTGCCAGGCTCACCCCAGTAGATCGAGCCGGTCTGGTATTCGACAGATGTATTGGCGAGTGTCACCGATTTGCCATTACTCTCCATGGTGAGTTGCTGGAGGTAAGCCGGGAAGCGCTTCAGATAATTGTCGTAGGGTAATACTGCTGCGGTTTCCGCGCCAAAGAAACTGGCATACCAGAGGGTGATCAGGCCATGTAGCACCGGGAGGTTCTGGGCGAAGGGTGCAGTGCGAAAGTGCTCATCCATCGCGTGGAACCCGGCCAGCATCTGGCTAAAACCATCCGCACCAAGCGCGATCATGGTCGAGAGGCCAATTGCCGATGTCATCGAGTAGCGCCCGCCGACCCAATCCCAGAACCCGAACATATTGGCAGTATCGATGCCAAATTTAGTTACTTCGCTGGCATTGGTTGAAACTGCGACAAAGTGGCGCGCTACAGCGGCATCATCCCCAAGTGCAGCAAGCAGCCATGCGCGGGCACTGCGTGCATTTGTCATGGTCTCAATGGTCGTGAAGGTCTTCGATGCGACAATAAACAATGTCTCAGCGGGATCGATGCCCTGAACTGCCTCGGCAAAATCGCTACCATCAACATTTGAAACAAAGCGCATACTCAGGTTGCGGGCTGTGTAGTGGCGTAGCGCTTCATAGGCCATAACCGGGCCAAGATCCGAGCCACCAATACCGATATTGATCACGGTACGGATGCGCTTGCCAGTATGACCAAGCCATGTGCCAGAACGTATCTGTTCAGCAAAAGAAGCCATGCGCCCCAGCACTGCATGCACGCCTGGCACAACATCCTGTCCATCCACAAGAATCTGCTGGCTGGCGGGCGCGCGTAGTGCAATATGCAGCACAGCTCGCTTCTCGGTGACATTTATTTTCTCACCAGCAAACATTGCCGCAATGTGCTGCTGAAGCCCGCTCTCTTCCGCAAGGCGCAGAAGTAACCCTAAGGTTGTATCGGTCAGCCGATTTTTGGAATAATCCAGCAACACGCCTTCTGCCTCGGCAGTGAAGCGCTCACCACGTGCCGGATCGGCCGCGAACAAATCGCGCAGATGTGCCTCACGAATCTGCGCATAGTGTGCGGTCAGATTGTGCCAACTCGGAAGTGATGTCAGGGGGAGTGCCATGGAAGTGCCCTCATCTGATAAACATCGAAGCATCGAAGCATCGAAGCATCGAAGCGTTGGAGCGATGGAACGATGGAGCGATGGAACAAGAACCAAGAACCAAGAACCAAAAAAACCGCTCTGCGCTTTGCATTCTGCGTTTTGCGCTCTATCGCTCTGCGCTCTGCGCTCTGCGCTCTGCGCTTCATTGCTTCATTGCTTCATTGTTTCATTGCTTCACGCTTTGCCGCAATACTGGCCATGAGTGATTCGAATGATTTGGCGAACGAGGCTACACCCTCATCCTGTAGTTGGTTTGTGATTCCATCGAGATCGATATCAAGGGAGCTAAGGGTTTTGAGATGGGCATGGGCTTCAGCGAGGCCAAGTTCAACAGTGTTGGCCACGGTGCCATGATCGCGGAAGGCATCCAGGGTCGCGGGTGGAACGGTATTGACGGTGTGTGGCCCGATCAGTGTGTCGAGATACAGTGTATCGGAGAAGCGCGTATCTTTGGTGCCGGTTGAGGCCCAGAGTGGGCGCTGTAAGTTTGCACCCTTCGCAGCCAAACTATCCCAGCGTGCACCACTAAACAGTTCTTTGAAGCGTGCATAGGCAACTTTTGCATTGGCGACCGCTGTCTTGCCAGCTAGATCACTATGGCCGGTACGATCAAGGATCTTATCGGTGGCAGCATCCACTCGGCTGACAAAGAATGAGGCGACGGATGCAACCTGACTGAGGTTACCACCAGCAGCGGCAAGTTGCTCCAGGCCCTTCAAATACGCTTCGACCACCGCTTCGTACTGGGCGAGTGAGAAGATTAGCGTCACATTCACATTAATGCCGCTGCCAATAACTTCGGTAATAGCAGGAATGCCTGCGGGAGTTGCTGGAATCTTGATCATCACATTTGGGCGGTTGAGGGCCGCAAATAGTCGCTTAGCATCTGCAATTGTGCCAGCGCTATCATGGGCGAGAGTCGGGCTAACTTCTAGGCTAATATAGCCATCGCCGCGTTGCGATTGTTTGTAGAGTGAGCTGAACAGATCGGCGCCAGCTGCAATATCGGCCAGCACAAGGCTTTCGTAAATCTCATCAACCGAAGCACCTGCGATGGCAAGCGAGCGAATATCACCATCATAATCTGCACTACCCGCGATCGCTTTCTCGAAGATCGTTGGGTTACTTGTTACGCCGCGCACACCGGCATCGATCAGCGCTTGTAATTCACCACTGGCGACAAATGAACGTCGGATAAAATCAAGCCAGATCGCCTGGCCGTGTTCGTGAAGATCGTGTAGCTTGGTCATGGTATTCCTCCCAGCGTGTATTTGGGTTATGTTTAGGCTTGTATCTTACTACGGGAAGCGATGGTTGTCATATTGCGCTTGTCACATACTCCTGCATGGCGTTGCTATGGGTAAGTGAAGACAATCAGGTGCATCTTAGAACCGTTTCATAGAATAGTCTGGCGAACTGGCTGCTCCAAGACACAATAGCGAACAGCTAGGCTGGCAGTGGTGTTATGATGGTAGCAAAGCCGATAAGTGAGGAAATGTATGCGGGTCATAAGCTTCAATATTCGCGGTGCATATTGGGAAGCCGATTTAGAGAACTATTGGCCAAAGCGTGCAGGCTTGAATGTTGCCACAATCAAACGCTATATGCCGGATGTGATCGGATTTCAGGAATTACAGGATGGGAATTTCACGGTGTACCAGCGTGAGTTGCCTGAATATCGTTGGAGTCTCGGTCCACACTATGGCAATGAAGATCCATTTGAATATCCGGCACTGGCATGGAATCCACAGCGCTTACGGCTGGTTGGCGCAGGCGGGTTCTGGCTGAGTGAAACACCACTGGTGCACTCGGGGTCCTGGGAGACCGATTGTATTCGTTCGGCGCAATGGCTACGTTTTCAGCCCATTACTGGAGGGCCAACCTTTATCATTCTGAATACGCATCTCGATCATGTAAGTGAGCAAGCCCGTGTGGCTGGGGCGCAGTTAATCGTGAGTGTGTTAGCATCCGAGGCAGGATTGGTTTTACCAAGTGAGCCAGTGATTGTGATTGGGGATTTCAACTGTGATCCAGGGAGTGCAGCCTACCAGATCTTTCTGCAGGCTGGTTTTGCAGACAGTTTCGTGGTGGCGGGCGGCGATCAAGGCCCTGAATCCTTTACCTACCACGGGTTTCAGGGTCAGTCATACCAGTTGAAGGATGGCCGCAGCGAGCGAATCGATTGGGTACTTGTGCGCGGCACGCCAGTGATCAATGCGCAAATCATTCGTGATGAAGCACCGCCAATCTACCCAAGCGATCACTATCCGGTATTGGCAGATATCCAGGATTAACCTACGCGACCCATGAAAACGAGGTATGAGTTTACCACAGAGGCACAGAGACACAGAGTTTTGATTTTCCCGCTTTGCGCCCTTGCGTCTTCGCGTCTTTGCGTTATGCGTTTTCTAGCCTTTGCGTTTCTGTGGTGAGTGAAACGAGGTATGAGTTCACCACAGAGGCACAGAGACACGGAGTTTTTGGTCTTCTAGCCTCTGTGCCTCTGCGTCTCTGTGGTGAGTGAAGAATTAGAACGTTGTGGTTAGATCTTGTGCTTGGCCGGTTGCGGCGGCGCGGTAGCCAGCCTCAATAATCTCGACGACATGGCGTGCATGTTCGGCAGTTGAGATCGTTGGTGTGCCATCGCGAACCCAGTCGACCAGCTGCATAATATCTTCATACACATGCGCTTCCATAATGTCGCGGTGTGGCCCGACAACATGTGGCAGCAGAATCTGGTAGCCCTGATCATGGGCTTCGGCTTCGGCGCGGCCAGGATACTCAAAGGGTTGGCCGTTCAGTTTCAGGCCGGTGATAGAACCATTGGTGCCGAAATAGCTCGCCCCAAAGCCACTGGTGACACTGCCAGCCGGGGTGCCATAGGCCAGCGCAAACAGGTTATTGCCGAAGTCGATCAGAATCAGCGTATTGTCATCGGCATCAACAGGAACTGGGCGTCCGCGGAATTCGCGCTCGGTGATGCGCACGCCCGACATTGCCGTAACGCGTTTCGCTGGGCCGAGAATGCCAGTCAGGGCATGCAGAGCATAGACGGTCATATCATACAGCGGCCCGCCGCCTGGTTTGCGGAAGTACCAGGATGGATCGACATTCGAGAGCACATTATCGCCAGTGCGGAAGACTTCGTCCTCGTGATACGTGCCAAATGCTGCGCCACAGACCGCCCAGCAGAGAGTGCCGATCGCACCTTCGGCAATCAGTTCTTTGATACGCTTGTTATGTGGACGATGCATTTCGCCGGGTGAGGCAACCAGCTTAAGGTTCGCTTTGGCGGCACGATTGATCAGATCGGTTGCCTCAGCAGCTGTTGTTGTCATGGTCTTGTTGAAATGGATGTGTTTGCCAGCATCGAGTGCTAGGAGTGCTTGCTCATAGTGCAGGCCGATGGGTGAGCAGAGCGTAACCATATCGACATTGCCTTTTGCAAGCAGATCCTCGTATGTTAGAAAGGGCCGCTCGACATTATATTTTTCGGCGGCGGCTTCGGCCCGGCCCGCAACCGGATCGCATACAGCGGCCAGGCGTACACGATCCTGTACATCGTCCTGACTAAGATGGGGTAAAACGCCACGTTGAGCGATCGCACCAGCTCCAACGACTCCAACACGGATTGGTTTAGACATGGGTGTGACTCCTGTGTTGTAACAAATACGAGGCGAAAAGACGTGGAGACAGGGAGAGCGGAAAGCAATAAAGCAATGAAGCATTGGAGCAATGAAGCATTGGAACATTGGAGCGATGGAACCGGGTGCCCTTTGGGCGTAGCCGGGTACCCTGGTATAGCATTGGAATGGTTCTTGGTTCTTGGTTCTTGGTTCTTGTTCCCTTGTTCCTTTGTTCTCTTGTTCTTTTGTTCTTTTGCGTCTTTGCGTCTTTGCGTTTAATACATTCGCATCATCCTAAGTACACCCGGCGTCTTTGCGCGAGAAACCAGACGCAATAATCATAACACCAATTGGCGTTGGCATGTTCTATGGTATAGTTTTGGCTATACAAATGCAAATAACTGAGGAGAACAGCTATGCGTGGGATCCGGATTCACAGCTATGGTGGCCCTGAGGTGTTGACATACGAAGAGTTGAACATGCCAGCATCGGGCGTTGGTGAAGCACGCGTCAAGATCGAATATGCTGGGCTCAATTTCATCGATATTTATCAGCGCAGCGGCCAATATCAAGGCCAGCTCCCATTTGTGCCTGGTATGGAGGCCGCTGGGATTGTTGATTCAGTTGGCGAAGGGGTGACAGATGTTAAAGTCGGGCAGCGGGTAGCCTATGCCATGCAGATCGGCGCGTATGCCGAATACGCTATTGTTCCGGCATGGAAACTGGTGCCAGTGCCATCTTCGGTGGAATTGAGTGTTGCGGCAGCGCTTATGTTGCAAGGTATGACTGCGCAGTACCTGACGGCCAGTACATTCCCGTTGAAGGCTGGTGATACCGCGATTGTGCATGCAGCCGCTGGCGGGGTTGGCCTTCTTCTGACGCAGATGGCCAAGTTGCGCGGTGCCCGTGTAATTGCCACCGTATCGAATGAGGCCAAGGCAGCATTGGCACGTGCAGCTGGCGCAGATGAAATTGCCAGCTATCAGAACTTTGCTGAGGTGGCGCGCCGAATCACCAATGGCCGTGGAGTCGATGTTGTGTATGAGTCGGTTGGCAAAGACACCTTCGACCAGAGCCTGGGGGCGCTGCGGCCGCGTGGCTATCTTGTACTGTATGGGCAATCCAGCGGTGCAGTACCGCCACTCGATCCACAGATTCTGAATGCCAAAGGTTCGCTCTTTCTAACGCGGCCAAGCTTAGGGCATTACATCCAGGATCATAATGAGTTGCTTGCCCGCAGCAGTGAACTCTTTTCATTGGTGGCTTCTGGCCAATTACGGGTACGCGTTGATCGCACATATCCCCTTGCAGAAGCGGCAGCGGCACAAGCAGCACTGGCCGGCCGCGCGACAACTGGTAAGGTGCTGCTTGTGCTCTAGAGTTGTGGTATACTATTTGCGGTTGGGCTGGTAGCTCAGTGGTAGAGCAACGGCCTTTTAAGCCGATGGTCGTGGGTTCGAGCCCCACCCGGCCCACCAGCACGCAAGTTTTAACCATTGTTCGGGCTGCTCGGATGCATTGCCGAGCAGCACACTCCCCAATTTTGTTGGCCGTAGCGCCACCACCTCCGCCTTTCGCGTATACACTTCCGTAATCAGCTCGCGTAGCACCGGGCGTAGTTCGCTGCCGGTCGCGGCGCGCAGTAAGGTTGGCAGATCGCGGAGCAACGCCTGGGCCGCTGCTGCATCTGGCATGCTTTCCGGTACGGCTGTCGCGCTGGACTCCATACGCCTGCGCTTGCGCTCCTCAAACTCAATCCCAGTAATCCGCCCTGCAATCAGGAGCTCGGTCAGGTCAGCAATCTGTGGCTTCCGCTGCTTTGACTTCGGCATCGGCCCGCTCAGCAGCTGCTCTACATTTTCCAGGAGGCTAGGGATCGCACTCATGCTTGCGAGCAGCCCCAGGATTGTCTGCTCCGCTGGCTCAGCAGGGGTGCGCGTATGGGTGCAGGTGACATGATCTGGGTACGGACGGTAGCGCGGGTCGCGGCCACCAGCGCAGCCATAATAGCGCCAGCGCTCGGTACTGTTATGCCACTGCGGGGCACCACAATGTGCGCAGTAGATAAACCCTGCCAGCAGGGGATCATAGCGCTCTGGCTCACGGGTGCGCCTGCGGCTGCGATGGGCTGCGGTGGCCTGCATTCGCTCCCAGAGCGGGGCTGGCCAGATTGGCTCGTGTTTGCCAGGATAGGTCTCGCCATTGCAGCGGATGTATCCAGCATACACACTATTGCGGAGCATCTCGCGAACCGCATCGACGTGCAGATCGAACCTCTTGGCAATCTGCCCTACCGAGTACTCACCCGTAGCATACAGCTCACCCATCTCGCGAATCATGGCTGCCTCCGCATTCTGGATGGCGACCCCATCAGCTCGGCGGTCGTAGCCGCGTGGCACCGGGCCAACAAGCAGGCCTTGCTCGGCCTCCCATTGCCGCACATCGCGCATACGGCGGCTCAGGATCCGGCTGTACTCGGCAGCCAGCAGGCCAGAGAGCGAGCGCGCTAATGGGTCATTGTTTTCGGTTGCGGATACGACTGCGACTTTGAGGCGCTTGAACTGGGCAATCAGCCCATGGAACGCCGCCTCACTGCGGGCTAGCCGATCCCATTTGTAGACACACAGCACATCAAATGAGCGCTGCTTTGCATCCTCAAGCGCCTGGCGAATAGCTGGACGGTTATCGAGATCGTCACGAAATGCAGAGCGGTCATCATCGAGATATTCAATGGTGGCAAGCGTCCAGCCAGATCGCGCGACCTCCGCCCGAATAGCCTCGCGCTGCACCTCAAGTGAGATGCCCCCCTCACGCTCGTGTGAGCGGCGGATATAGGCTCGTACCCTCATGCAACCTCCTTATGCGTCTGATGAGCGTGATTCTGAGTAGCGTGTTGCCGGGCTGCAACCGCAAGCGCCAGACGTGCGAGCGCCATGGCGAGGGCCGCCTGATCTCCGGCGCGGTGTGGCGCGAGTATGGATACGGTGGTTGGGTGCATGGCATGCTCCTTTCAAAAGATACAGATACGGTAATGCTTCAATAAGATGAGACGGTCCTACACAAACAAGCACTATGGCAGCGTGCAGTTCGTCGGTAGCGGATATACTGGAATGGGGTGTTGCATTGTGGGCAGTTGCAATATCCTGCTCGGATAGCATTTGTTGGTGAAGCATGGCTCACTGCGTGATCGGCGAATAGAACGACATCGATATGATTGGGATGGTACGCCATGTAATCCTCCGGATTGAATAGGCATCAGCGCAACGATCTCAGGGGATGTACCTGTTGAATCGATGCCGATGTAGGATTGCATTTGGCGTCGGAGTGAGGTATACTGAGGATAACCAGTCACTCAGGAGTGTTTCACTCCGACACCGCGCCGCCTTCGGGCGGCGTTTGTGTGCTTAGGCGGCTTCCACAACCACCAGGTGGCGCTGCTGGTAGTGATGCAAGCTCTCCGATAGAATGCGCCGTAGTTTGCCCTTCCCCACGGCCTGCAGCTCGCCGCGCACAATCAGGCGGCGAATGGTACGCGGGTTGTAGGACAGGAGGCGCGCGGCCTCGTTGATCGTGACCTGCAGTGGTGTTGCTTTCGGCTCGTGGTTGGTGCTGGCGTTCATTGGTTGCTCCTTATCTACTTTTATCTACCGTACCTCATGGATCGGTTCCTACGTCGCAATGCGCGCATTACCGCGCAAGGCTGGTACGTGATGCGCGCATCGTGGCGCACTGCTGACACCCCTTCCAGCGCGTGCCCCAGCGGATGGCCGCCGCGGCCTGGTGCTGGGAGATCGGCGCGCCACAGCGTGGGCAGGTGTGGTCAAGGGCCAGAATCTCGGATGCACTGCTGCTCACTGGGAAGCCCAGCACGGCGCTTTGCTCATCCGCATCGATCAGCGCGGTATGCGCCGTATCCGGATCGTGGTGCGCCACCGGCTGCGCGGTATGCGCGGTACTCATGCGGTGGAGTAAAACTGAGACCGCATAGGCCAGACCGGCGAGTGGCAGCGCGGTGATGAGGGCCAGAATGGCGGGCAGCAGGGCAAACGGCGCACCGCTGTAGGCATTCGGCACCTTGGCCGCATAATGCGCTAATGCGTTGAAGGTTACCGCGGTAAGCACCGCAGCCAGCGCAACGCGCCGCGCATAGGCGCGCAGCTCGGCGGTATGCAGCGCCAGCACATTCACCCCCAGATAGAGCAGCTCAAACCCAACTGCCGCCGAGGCAGCTGCCAGCGCGCCGCTCTCGGGCTCCAGATACAGATACACCCCATAGGCGCTTGGTGCGGCCAAGAGCGGCACGGCGAGGGTGGCGAGTGCGGTTCGTTTCCAGGAATTCATGGGCAGTATCGCTTCCGCTACAAACTGAGCAATCACTATCGATCAACAGCCTACGATTGGGACGCAGCGCCTGGTGCAGCTGGCTGCGCTCCTCCTCAGCGGCTAGCTCGGCGTATCCCAGATCGTGCGGAGGCGATCATGAATCTCCTCCCAGATGTGCAGGCGCTTCCAGCTCTCTTGGGTATAGCTCTGCTGGTTGCGCATATTGCGGATCGACTGCGGTGCCATACTGAGCAGCTCGCCCAGCTCTTTGTCGCTCATGCGGGGGTGATAGATGCGCTGCCAATCGAAGACGCTGCGCATATCGCGGGTTGGCGGCGGTGGTGGCGGGCGGAACAGCTTGCAGGCCACGCCCTGGTTGATTGAGCGGATGACCATGGAGTCAATGATGAAGATCACGCCCATGCTGGTCTGCGCAATCGTCTCTAGGTTCCGCGGGCTGTTCAGCGACACCGATGGCAGCGGGTGGAAGTAGATATCAACTCCAATATGCGTGCGGTCGAGGCCATAGACAAAGATCTGAAAGGCGGCGGAGCCGCGCGTGAACATGAAGTAGGCCAGCGAATCGTGTGGTCGCTCAGCTTCGGACGGGCAGCCAAGCAGAATCAAGGCGCGCATGACCGAGACCTCGACCAGGCTGAAGGCGTCTGGACAATCGATATGGTAGGTGGTGTGGATGGTGGGCTCGTCGGTGGGGTTTTCCGGGATTCGTGCGTGCATGGCACATCCTTTCATCAAACGACTGAACACTACTATAGCGGATCTGGCCGATTTTTCTAGCCCACATGGGCTGATCGCGCATACTTTTTTATACTGACTTTCGCGAACCGGCTATGATGGTCATGCTGCGACTCGGATAGGTTCGGTATGGGTCGTTGTGCTGCATAAGAAATACCACATGACGATAGGGTTTGTCTCTATGTGTTTCACATATATTTTTGAGCAATTTTCTGGCCTCGCTCTCTTACTCTGCTACCGACGGTCGAACATGTGGCGTCAGCAGCTGCCGCACCGCCTCGACCTTGGACTTGAACTCGCCGTAGCGCCGTGGGCTGTAGCCGTCAAGCCTTTTCACCACCTCCGAGGGTGGTAACGTCGCCAAGAGAAACGCAATATGCGCGGCCTCTGCGGTGGTAACGGGAACGGGTAACGAATGCGAAACGTCTGATTCCACTGCGGTAACAGCGTCGTTCCCGACGTTACCGGAAACCTCGGCAGTTTCAGCCGCCTCGTTACCACCGGAATCGACGGAAACACTTGACAGATCGAGCACCCAGCCACGCTGCGGATCGCCTGGTCGGCTGGCGAGTGCGGGGACATCCTGGGTGTCGAGCGGCATCGCATAGCCCTCATACTGGAGCGTGGCGCGATGGCCACGCGCCAGGTCGACGCGGATGTAGTTCTCGGCGGCATCGCCCTCTCCGCTTAGCCCGAGCGACTTCACTCGATCCGACTGGCTGAGCACTACCAGCCGCACCTGCAGGCTGCGCCCCAGCCGCCCAACGAGCTTGAAGAGGGTTGCCGCAGGCTTGCCCACCTCCGACACCAGCACCGGGAAGTCGTCGCAGACAATCGTCAGCGGCTCGCCCACCGGCTGGCGGTGCTTGCCCGCCACCAATCTGCGGCGCACCTCCGCACCCAACGCCTCGAAGGCTAGCGCCAGCGCCGCAAAGCTGCCATCGTCGTCGATCGTGACCACCGGCGCAGCACCCCAATCATCATCGGGTTTGGGGGTCAGCACGATCACCCGGCCCACCCGCAGTGCCAGCAGCGCGCGAGTGAAGGTCGTCTTGCCTGCGCCGCTTGGCCCGACCAGCAGCACATGCGGCGCGCGGTCGGGCTGCTCATTCAGCAGGAACGCCCAGCAGCGCCGCGTCAGGCCGCGTGCACTCACCAGCTGGTGCGTGGCGAGCGGGAGTGCCGCTGGTGGCAGTTGCTCCGCTGGCGCTGGCGTATCGACCGAGGGCATGTGCCGCCGAATGAGCCGCTGGATGCGCTTGCGCTCCGCGATGGCGATCAGGGCGGCTCCGCCGAGTAAGGTCAGGAGCTGGGTGAGTGTTTGGTCCACTGGTGTTCTCATTCTCTTGAGGCTGCGTGCCTCAGACCCGTATGTGTTGCCAGTTGCGAAGTTGGGGCTATGCGCCCCAAGCCCGCATGTATTGCCAGTTGCGACGTTGGCGTGTTGGGGCTGCGCGCCCCAAACCCACGGTTAGGGGTAGGGTCGCTACCCCTAACAACCCCCGACCAAGGCTTCGCCCTGGACCCGATATGATTATTGTGTCGTGGCATCGGCTGATGCGCATGCCTCCTGCGATGGTAAGTTGGCTGATTGGCGATACGAGCTTCATGCGTTTCAGTCTTCTTTCTGCACAATCCTTAGTGTTTAGGTAGTTCCTCAGTTTTGCTACTTACCTCCACAGCTCGCGCAGCCCGGCGATGCTACGGGTGACGATCTGCTCGGGGGCGAAGGTGAGGATGAGGGCGAGGATGCAGGCGACCATCCAGAGCGCATCGCTGCCGCGCCCCAGGGTGAACCCGGCACCGAGTGGGATGGGGCGGTTGGCGAGGGCGACGCTTAGGCCGTAGACGGTGCTGGCGACATCGATTAGGGAGATCGCCCAGAACAGCCAGGAACGCCAGCCGCTGCTGCCATTCGGCCAGAAGCGCACCTCGATCAGGCTGACGTTGAGCGGGATGAGCCACGAGATCAGCGCCGCGCTCGGCAATGCCCACGGCCAGCTGATGGTGGCGACGACTGGCAGGCCAACGGCGGCGAGTGCAGTGAGGGTGAAGAAGCCGCCCAGCATCCAGCCGCCCAGGCCGAAGCACGCTGCTCCGGCATAGGCTAGGGTGTCGACCAGCTGCGATTGTGCGCGGCGCGATCGGGTCGCTGCCGATGGCGCTGGAGTTGCGCGCGGCTCACCGGCTCCGACGGGCTGGGCCAGTTGCTGCGATTGGGCGAGCAGTGCGGCCAGCAGGGCGGCGTCGATCACCGGGGCTGCTGGGGCTTCGGGCTTTGTCGCCTGGCTCATGGCTGGCCTCCTGCGGAGGTTGCAAAGCGTGGTGACGAGCCTGCCTGACGCTGCAGGATGGTTCCAAATCGTCGGGCCTTGGTGATCTTGGCGATCGACAGCATGCCAGGGCGGGTGCGCGGCGTGGCTGGCCTACGCCGATACGGGGCGGGCGGAACTGCAGGGGCAGGGGTGGCGCACCGTGGCTGAGCCTCCTGCCGGAGGACGCGCGGCGCGCACAGGGATAGATCCGTGAGAGACACGGCGACCTCCGGTGCTTGGCCCGCAGCGAAACAACCAAAGGCGGACACGAATACGGCACCCCAGTGCAAGATGCAGGGTGCCGCCGGAGGAGACCGCATGGTATGGTACCATAGGACTCAGCCGCGCACCTGCCTACTACAGGTGTGGGGTTAGCGACCGCTCAGGTGTTACAGCACCTGGGCGGTCGTGTTGTTTCTGTCATGTATAGTAGTATAAGATTACACTACTGTCAAGTGCGGTCGCGATACTTTTTGGGGATGTTTTCCAGGCTACGTGTTGAGAGATATTCATCAACTGCTGCCTGTGTTGTCAGCCATTGGTACCCTATTCGTTTGGCTTTCAGTCGTCCACTGAGAATGTAGTTGTATAGTGATCCTCGACTGAGACCAGAATAGGCAGAGGCATCATGAAGTGAAATCAGTTCCCCAATTGTCAGCGGGTCAGGGCGCTCGTTGTCAGGCGTTGACATGTGATGACTCGTGCTCTGTGATAGCGATGTATGGCGGCATGGTACAGGGTGTGGCTGGGGGTGTCAATGGATAGCCGCCAATGCGATTGGTTTACTCTCATGTTGGCGCTAGCCAAAGCTCGCAAACCCGTCCGTGTAGATTGACCAGAACATGCGTCTGATGCGGGCAGCTGTGTGTGGGTATAGGTATGTTTGTTGGCGTAACAGTTGCACTACCGCTGAGGCCGAGTCGCATTGATCTAGTTTGGTTGCTAATGGCATAACATCCGGGTTTGTTGGGTCGATGCACCATGCGAGCACTGCACGAAGCGGGGCCTCTAGCTTGTTCCGCGAGCCGTGGAATTTTGGCAGCACCTTCATAAGCACTGCGGCATCAAAGGCTGCTGTTGAAGTGCCAAGGGTATCAAAGAGTGCGTTTTCCTCCGCAGCAGCAAGAAACGAGACAATCTCGTCAAATACGCGGAAGCCAAAGTGCATGGTATAGGGTTGGAGCAGCATATTGAGCGCTTGTAAGTGATCACGGACTTCGGGATGAGCATCAATATAGGCAGTAATACGTTCCTTTGCAATACGCTGGAATTGGCCATTCTGCGAGAAACGTTGCAGCATATCAGCCTGCAATTGCGGTGTCAGGCTGGGGGCCGTCGTGCTTCCTACTGGCGGGTAGCTCGTAAAATCTGCTTCGATGAACTCAATTGTGAATGCTCGGTCGAGCACCTTCGGGCTGAATGCGTGGGTAGTCTCATCCACATTCACTGTTCCAATGAAGACCAGGCTGGGTGGTAACCGTAGCTCACGAGGTGGAAGATCGCCATCACTGGTGGTTGGATAGTCAATGCGAAGCGCTTCGCGTGACCAGCCATCCGCCGTTCGGCCCGACTCCAGTACGCTCAGAAAATCCGCAAAATAATATTCAACCCGTGCTAGATTCATCTCGTCTAGAATCACAAACCATGCTAGGCCCTCACCGTTGCGATAGCTCTGTGCAGCACGCACAAGAAACCGTAGGAAGTCTGTCCAGACATATGCACCAGTGAGTGGGTTGAAGTAGCCGAGTAAGCTCTTGCTGTCGCGCCAATCGGGGCGTACAGGAATAAAGAGCCAGTTAGCCCCAGCCCCGCTTGCTGGCTCTGTCTTACTGGCGCTGCCCTTCACGGATGGTACCGGGGCAGTGTGTGCAAGTGTGCCATTTGCGAGACGGAATCCTACAAGGTCTTGTTTAGCATCAAACTCAGGCTCTAGTGTGAGTGTGTCATCTGGTTTGAAGTTCTGCTTGAACCACTTGACGACACTCCCGCGAAGCATGAGTGCGACGTAGTCCGTATCGCTATACTGGGCATGTGTCAGGCGGCATACATGGCTCTGTTCATCGAAGGTCAGCTCAACATCCTTACTCTCGCCCGGTTTGGGCGGATCAAAAAAGCGAGTTGCTTGTTTGGGAATAATGAGCCGATTGTATTTGAACATGTACGGCTTGAGTGTGATCGCAATCTGATCGTCTTCGCGCTCGATTGGCACAGTTGCAGCTCCCGGCTGTGGTAAGAGCTCTGCAAAGTGTTGTGCAAGCTTGGTTTTGCCAGTACCGCTAATGCCGCTTAGGATGACAAATCCTTTGGCCTGTAGTGCGGTGTAGAAGGTTGCAATCTGCCAGGGTGTGAAGTAGAGGCCGCGTGCGGTGAGTTGCTGATGCAGCAAATCGTGGATATTGATTGTGGGGGTTGGAGTATTGCTCATAAGCGTCTCAAGTTCACTCCATTCTTCTGGTGAAACACGGAAATTAGTGCCCTGTGCATTTTTGAAGATATCCATCCGGCTGAGTAGTGCATGTTCTTTGATGATCGAGCGTAGAAGTGGCTGTTTCAGGATTTTTGTATATCGGTAGTCGACCCACCACTGTGCTTTCTGATAGGGTTGATGCTCTAGCGTCTCCGCATCTGGTTCCCAATTACGTTGATATGGTGTATTGATTACTTCGCCTATGGCGTAGATGCCTGCGGCTTTGCCGCTTTGCCATAAGAGGACGGTGTCGCCCGGCCGAATCTCGTTGCGGTAGGATGAGACGCCCCATTTATCCTGGGAACCAATTGCCGCATTGCGGAGCTCAATGCTGAGATTAAACTGCTCCGGGTTGGCCTGAAAGATCCAAACATTGGCCGCTGTATGGAGCGCTATTATGTGAAAGCCGCGCTTTTCCAAATAGTCGCGTGCCTGTGAGGATTGGAAACGTTCTACGCTGGTGGCCATACGCACAATTTCCTTGACTGGGTAACGGCGATCCTTCCAGAACACCGCATACTGGTAGGTTGGGTCAACTTCCCAATTGGCCCAATAAGTCAGTTCACGCTTCTTCTTATCAAAATCGCGTAGCGCCTGCTCAATCGTCGATTGATCAACATCAGGAAGAGGCCCCACATACCCAGGGTTAGGTAGCGATTGCTGGAGTATTGTGCGGAGATAGGCCAGTGTGCCAGCTGAGTTTGCGCCTGCCGTAGAGCTATTGACCTGCTTGACTACGGCCGCAGCTTGTCGAACGATGGCAGCGTGTGCCAGCATGATTGAGGTAATGGTCTCTTGGGGTGTTTTCAAGCCAATCTTGATACTGATAGATGTTGGCAGTGATTTATATCCCGCTTCAATGAGGCCATCACGCTCAAATGGAGAGAGGTCGGGAATTGCACCGCGATCCACAGTCACCGATACATGATGCCGATGTACGCCACAAACGACGACTCGTCCGACGATCAGCCAGATACGATCACGGTAGAGTGTCACCCCCCATTTGTTTGCACCAGACGCATGTGCGGTGCGGATGCAGTCAGCGAGAATCGCCATGAACTGGCTTCGTTCAGCAGAATCAGGCACAATGCGCTCGATAATTGCGCGTGCTTCGGCTTCGTTGGCATTGGCTACCTCCTCTGCGATTGGCTGTTCATTCGTCGTGTCAAGAGGTAAGCCTTCGAGATCATCAGATGTTGTCATGTGACTATGCTCCTTGACGTATCTGGATGGAAAGGGAGTGCGCCAACGCCAGCCAATTTGGTAAACAGCAATTCTTTCAACGTGAGCTTTTGCTGAGTGCTGGTTGCTTGGTTATAGAAATGTGAACTATCTCCTGGATAGATAATTGCCGCCGCACGAATACTGAGCGCATCGCGGTAGGTATGCATCTTATAGATATCGGAGATTTGTGAGATAGGCTACACCACGATGGATTCAGTGCCAACTGCGATACGGGGTGCTAGGTTGTGCCCTTTGGTATAATGTTCTGGAAGATCAAAGCGAGTCAATAAGAAGATGGCCTGAGGACTAGATATGACAACGACACTCTCGGTGGATGACATGATTTTGCAGATTGATGCGAGCGGTGCGCCCGTGCGATTTGAGTATGTGCGCGGCCGCATGAAGTGGGAGATGAGTCCCGCAAGTCGGCATCAGATGACCATCCGTCACATTGAGCGCTCAGTGCGACCGAGTCAGCGCGAATCCGAGTGTGCCTGTTTTGCGCTCGCCGATGTATTGATTCGTTTCCCAGATCCTGATCAATCGCTCAAACGGCCAGATATTGCCATCTTCTGTGCACCACCTCCTGCTATTGATGAAGCACTCACGATCATCCCAGCTGCCGTGATCGAGGTTGTGAGCGTTGGCTATGAAGAAAAGGATCTTGGGCCAGATGGCGCGCCATTCTACCTGACCTATGGGGTTCGCGAGGTATTGGTAGTTGACCCACGCCTGAACACGCTTCGCTATTACCGACCCGAACATCCTATGCTGACCTACTCGACACCACACACGCTTACGCTCGAATGTGGCTGCCGCGTTGATGTGCCCTAGAGCAGCTACACTAGAGTTTGCCCTGTTGTATAAGGAATGCTTGGTTCAATGCTTTAGTGATATGGCGAAGATCTCGATTTGGTGGCAATTTACTACAGAGATGATCTAGAAGGTACTCCATCGGTTGTATCTGCCAAAATCTACATCATGCGTCAGATTGAGAATGGAGGGATATCTCCTGGTAGCCCAAAATCACGCTCTTCGAGATCTACCTTTTCGTAGATATCATCAATCGTCAGGGTACATCTGATCGCAGCTAACTCCACTTGTTGCGCTGGCTCGCTCGCTTCCTGAAACAGCCACTGGCCCGTATCCTGGCGGGCATAGCACTCAATATGCTGGTGATCTTGGGCAATCAACACATAGGCTCGTAAAGTCTCAATGGTGCGGTACTGTTGAAATTTCATACCCCGATCATAGCGCTCAGTTGAGGCCGATAGCACTTCAATGATGACCATTGGATTCACTATTGCATCATGGACATCATCTGTAAATTGCGGCTGCCCACATACGACCACGACATCAGGATAGGTATGTAAGCCGGTGCGGATGACCTTCACGCGCATGTCACTCTGATAGACGCGACAGGGTCTCTGACGTAGTTGGCGGTGAAGAGCGGCGTGGGTATTGCCAGCAATCAGATTATGCGGCTCTTTTGCGCCTGCCATCGCATAAATCTGACCAGCATAATATTCATGTTTTGTTCGGTTAGCACGCTCAAAGGTGAGGTAGTCCTCCTCACTGATACGTGGCTTTGGTTGTGCGACCATTGGCGCTCACGCTCCTGAAACATACGTGTACATACTTACAAGTATAGTGTTTTTGTGGATGGCACGCAAGGCGATATGACAGGCGTATATAGGTCGCGTCTGACGCAACTGCATACATTATGATGGTGCATTTGAATTCACGCTTCTACGGTTTCCTATGCATTGGTGTCTCTGCTCGCCGCCGATTGCCTGGCACCACCGTGTGGGCAATCGCTCTCGCCGTAGGCACAGTTCGTGCGCCCGATCAGGCGTGTGGCGGCTCGGGATGAGAACCCGATACTGGCGCTATTGTCCACCATTGTAGCCGCTCAGGAAGCGGGTGCTAGTAGGCCATGCCCGTTGCCACGAACGGCCCGATTCCGGTGGGTCGCGCTAGAACGGCATGGGAGGTGCGCTGCGGCAGAGGCCACGGCGTTGGTGCACATGCCGGGGTGGGACGTGTCTGCCAAGCTCCTGTCAGCAGCGCGTTTGTTACGAATCTCCTCTGGAACATCAAATGCTTCCGCATTGCTGCGCTCCTCGTGCCAACCAAGCCCGCATATCCGACTCATGCTCTTCGTGGAAATGGGCAAAGAAATCGCTCGGTTTGACGGTCTCAGCCTCCAACCATGGAAGATAGCGCGCCGGATCATTCAGGACAGCATCGGGTAAACCCGCGATCGCAGCGAACATCTGCTGAAATACCTCATGCGATTCATCCAGGACTTCACGCACCGAGCGGCCATGATTGGACTCATAGATCCACGCATTGATTTCATCGAGATCCTCGTCAGCTTGGAGGTGCGCCGGCCAGGGTGAGTGCGGTTCCCCATCGCCGCGTTGTGCCGCCTGTAAACGGGCGACCGTTCGGTAGCGCCAGCCCGTCAGGTGCGCGATGATGTCCTTGATCGACCAGTCAGCAGCCGCACCGGGCTTATCCATACGCGCCTCGCCAATCTGGTTGAGCAGCGCTTCCCATTGCCGATACTCTTCCCGCACCCCATGCAACAGTTCAGACTTATCCATCCATGCCTCCTTCTGGCGCGTGTCTCCGCTCGTAGTCTACCACGGAAAGCGGTTGAAAACTGCCCTGATTAGTGGTTCTCGTCGTTTCTTGGCGTGGTATGTTGGTGCTCGAATCGCCAGCGTTGTTGCATATGTTTCTCTCGCCCATAGATCGCTTGCTTATGAATAAAAACACCCTTTAGGCGACACCTACCTGGCATGTTCAAGAATGGTATCTACGACACTTGAAAGGGGGAGCGTGGCATCGATGATAATTGCGTTCTCGGGAAGACCCTCTTTTGTCGCATGTTGTCGTCGCGCAAAGGATTCCCCTTCACTTGCTGTTCCTCCCCACTCGTTTGCAGGTCGGGCAGCAAGACGCCGGTTCAGCGTATCCAGATCGACGTCAAGCACGAAAACCTCATCAAACAGACCGATGAGACGGCCGGAATTCTTACAACCGCCGCAAAAGAATGTTGCCGCATGGGCTTGATTAGCCACCAAGGCGCTGACCTTCTCAACATCCCATAGCCAGGTACGATGCTCACCCGCGCGACCATCCACAGGATCCCCAGTTGCGAGATCGCCCCAATAGGCCAGCTCCCGATCACCGTGGATGGCGTGGTAGCCACGCCTGTGCAACTCGTCGCAGACCGTCGTTTTACCAGCGCAAGAAACGCCGTCGATTAAGTAGTTCTTAACACCCATAGTTCGTTTCCAGGTCAGAGCGTGGATGATGCCAAACGACACGGTCCACCCACAATCAGTACACTCGCTCTCGATTCCTGAGCCGCCTGCATTCCACGACATTCTATCGTCACGATGTTGGCTGCTGAATCAGGTGCACTGCCGCGATGCGTCGATAGTCACCGTCGACATTGGCATTGCGGGAAAGCCATACCAGTGCATTGTTCTGCTCAGACCGCGCGCACTTCGGCGAGCCGCTTGACTGCATACGCATCGTCCCAGCAGACGGCAGATTCCCATGCGGCCGACGCTTGCCCAGCGATGTCGTGCGCCACATCGTCGAGACCTGCAGCATTGTGGGGCAGCACCAGGTCGAGGTCAGGGACGTCAACATGTGCCTCGTCCCAGTCGATCAGCGCGACCCGATCTGCGGTTATTCGAACGTTGCCAGGGTTGTTGGGGTTGCCATGCACGACGCAGGTTTGCCGCCCGACGAGCCGCGTCCACGCTGCGCGGCAGCGAGCAACGCCCTCAGGTGGCATGGCGCCAAGGTCGATCCTTGTCCCGATCTCAGCGTGCAGGAGGTCAGTCGATGATCGCCAGCCTGGGCGCTGCGGCCACCCCGACGTCAACCGATGCAACTGGCGGAGCGTGTCGGCTACGCGACGCCAGTCACCTTCCGTCTCTGGTGGTCCACCCTCGACGTAGGCCATCACCACGATACCGTCGGCGAATAGTCGACCGTCTGTCGTCGGGATCGGCACTGGCACGGTCAGACCTTCACGGTCGAGGTGTACGAGGAGCTCGGTCTCCCACGCGAGATCAGCATCGCTCCTGATACCGCGACGACCGACCGCGAGGTGCCCGTTGAGGCGCACGCTCCACACGTCGTTGGCCACCCCGCCAGCGAGCCGTTCGATGCGAACGACAGTGTCCCCCCACTGCTGTAGTGCCTCCCATCCCATTGGCCACCTCATCCCCTTCACACATTGTACGGTCACAGCCTATCGACACCAATGACATGCCTCCTATTGGTTGGCGAACGCCATGATGAGCATCATACTCGCTATCTCAGCATGAACGGTTGACCAAGCATAAGGTATACCTTGGCTCCTACCGGCAGCTAGCGCTCCAGGGGCTGCTCAGCGGGACCGTCCGTGGCAACCGGAGCGCTAGCCGCCTGTGCTTGAGCTCTCAACGCGTACGGTCCATGGGATTCTCGCGGGATGTCTGTTGCTCAAGCTGTTGGGCGAGCCCGATAAGAATTCCTTCGGGACCCCGGATGTAGCAGAGCC
>JANLSE010000691.1:0-20292 GCA_031362265.1 Roseiflexaceae bacterium | reverse complement strand
GTCCCCTGAGGCGGATCCGAGCCGCATTAAATCCTGGGGTGGCCTGGATCCAACTCCGATCGACAGCCAGTATGCAATTGAAATGCTCCATATTGCACGTGCCCACGATTTTAGCCTGGGCACAGGCGTCATCGTCGCCGTGATTGACACAGGGGTACAGCTTGATCATCCAGCATTAGCAACAAGCTTTACCGATACTGGCTATGATTTTGTAGATAATGATGCCATCCCTGACGATCTCTTTAACGATATTGATGATGATGCTGATGGCCTTATCGATGAAGGTTCTGGCCATGGAACCCATGTCTCTGGGATTATTCATCTTGTTGCTCCTGAAGCGCAGATAATGCCATTGCGCGTGCTGGACACGGAGGGCAATGGCGATATTTTCGCAGTTGCAGAGGCGATCCAGTATGCTGTTAGTCATGGAGCAAATGTTATCAACTTAAGCTTGGGAACCCCAACCCTCTCCAATCTACTGCGTGATGTTATTCGCGAAGCAACCCGTGCAGGTGTTATCGTTGTTGCAGCTGCTGGAAATGTGAATTCAAGCGTGGCGCAGTATCCGGGTGCCGATCAATGTACTATTGGGGTGACATCGGTTGACACAACGAGCGTGAAGTCACCATTTGCAAGCTATGGTGGCTGGGTTGATATTGCAGCTCCTGGTGAGTCGATCTACAGTGCATACCCGCCAAGTGGTTATGCCTGGTGGAGTGGCACCTCCATGGCAACGCCGTTTGTGGCCGGTCAAGCCGCACTGATCAAGAGTTTGCGGCCAGATTTGAATGCGCGCAACACGATGATGCTGATCGGCGAGACAGCAGGCGCATTGGACAAAGCCAATCCAAAACTCGCCGATCTGCTTGGTGGTGGACAAGCCGATATTGGAGCGAGCCTTGCGGTAGTGGCATCTGGGCAGCTACCGATTGCTGGTGGGTACATGAGTAGTGGTTGTGTTGAGCCGGATGCCTCATAATGCGGTTCCCGCCTTCTCATCGCTTCTGCTATAATGCGTACTTAGAAGCGATGAGGAGCTAGATTATGTCGTCTGAACCCACAGTGCAACAACTAGGCGTTATTCTGGAACAGTTGCGGGCTACTATTCGCGAGCGCCGCTTCATTCAGGGTACAAGTGAACTGAGCGCAGTGGAACAGGATGTTCGCCGCAGCCTCGATGAGATCGAACTCCACCGTGTTATCAGTGCACATTGGCCGCTTAAAGCGCGCAACCCGATTGAACGCCTCATCAACCTACTCAATAAGCTTGTGCGGCGTCTACTGCGCTGGTATATCAACCCGATTGTTGAACAGCAGAATGCATATAACGATGCCGTTGCTCGTACACTTCGCTTACTTGCCGATGCCTATACTGAACTGGCGGAGCAGACGCGTGACCCGCGAACAAGCGAACCACCGCATCAAGAGCCAAGAACTGAGAACCAAGAACCAAGAACTAAGCCAGCCCTGAGCGTAGCCGAAGGGAACCAGGAATTGCCCACAGGCTCGCAGGCTCACACATTCCAACATTCCAACATTCCAACACTCCAGCGCGCTGTGATCCAGCAGCTTATTGAACAGCGTGGTCAGTTGGAGCCACCAGCGCGTTTTGTTGAACTTGAATTAGCAGCACAGGAGCAGCGACTCGATCTGCATCAGCGGGTGAATGCCCATTGGCCGCTTGTAGGTGCAACCCTGGTTGATCGAGCTGTGGCATTTGCCCAAACCGCGATACGCCGCTATCTGCGCTGGTTAATAAACCCTATTGTTGAGCAGCAAAATAATGCGAATGCTGCAATGAGTTCCGCTCTTCATGATATGGTACGCCTAGATGCGGATCGCCGAGCAGAGGTTGCACTGCTTCGGGCGACACGCCATAACGAGTGAATGAATACCATTACGATCGTTATTCCCTGGTTTGGCCCAGATACTGCTGGTGGTGCGGAAGCGCAAGCACGCCAGTTAGCAGTTGCCATGCTGGCACAAGGGGCTGTAGTTGAGGTGTGGACAACAACTGGCCGTGATTCATTTGCGCCGCCAGATTTGGTGTACTACCCACTTGGCATAAGCCAGGTCGATGGCGTCACAGTACGGCGCTTTCCAATTACTCCGCCATATGCACATGGTATCCCATTCCACCTTGCTTCCCGCCAATACTTTGCCCCTGTGCCGTGGCAGTTGCTTCCTGAGCATGAGATCAAGCTACTTTCATCGCTTGTTTCCAGTGTGGAACTACTTGAGGCGATTACCACTGAGCGCGAAGGACGACGCTTTATCTTCATGCCCTACCCGTTCCCGACAACCTACTGGGGGACGATCCTAGCTGGCGATCAGGCATATTTGCTTCCCTGCCTTCACGATGAGCCATACGCCTATTATCAGAGCTATCACTGGATGTTTAATCATGTCCAGCGTGTTTTGGCGAATAGCCCAGCCGAAGCGGCCTTTGCGCGCCGCATGTATGGCCTCACTGAACAACACGTTGTGGTCTGTGGCGAAGGGATCGATCTAACGCCCCGTGGCGACCGCGAGGCATTTCGCAAACGGCATAACATCCAGGGCCCGTTGCTCTACTTCGCTGGGGCTAGGCGCCAGAAGAATACTGATATGCTGGTGCGCTACCTACGTGAATATTGGGCGCGGCGTGGCGGTGCGCTAACTCTCATGCTCACTGGCCGTGAGTTGCCCGAGATCCCTAAAGCCCTGAGTAATCTCATTCTTCCGCTTGGGTTCCTTAGCTCTGCTGAACGCAGCGATGCTTATGCTGCCGCAGATATATTCATTAACCCTTCAATGATCGAAAGCTTTTCGATTGTACTCATGGAATCATGGCTCCAAGGAACACCCGCACTCGTCAATCGCGACTGCGACGTCACATGCGAGGCTGTTGAGCAAAGCGGCGGTGGCTTGGCATTCAGTGGCTTTGGGGAATTTGCCGCTGCACTAGATATATTGCTTGCGGATGCCAATTTGCGCCAGACACTTGGGTCACAAGGCCAAGCCTGGGTGCAGGCCAATTGCCGCTGGGAAGATGTCGCACGCCGAACAATAGCAGCCCTTGCCTAAGAGAAGACATGGAGATACAGAGACAGGGTGACAGGTGCGCCTACGTTCCATCGCTCTGCGCTCTGCGCTTTACGCTTTGCGCTCCCTACAGCCACCCACTATTCAGCATCAATACCACCAATACAACAACCGTGAGAACTGCCATCAGCGCAGCAGCTTGATAGTACAGTTGCCGTGAAATACCGCGTTTGGGCTGGATAACATACTCCCCCAAATCAATCCGAAGTAGTGCGGCGTAGGTTTCTAGTGCGGCTTGGAGCTGTGATTGAGGTAAATAGCTCCAGTTTTCGTGCTCAAGTGCCTGCAGAAAATCCCAGCGGATGCGGCAGAGTCGTTCTGCCTGATAGAGCGACAGACTCCGCGACAGGCGTTCATTCTGGAAGCGCATTCCCAACCGTGTTTGCGATGCACTCGTTTTTGAAGAAGCTGTCTCTCCATACCCTGCGGATTGAGGGACCGGTTCTAATGTGGCCTGAATAACTTGCACTGCTGGCGCTTTGGGTGCTTTCACAGCGCGTATAACCGGTGCTACCACCCGCTTTGATGTTGCAGGTGCGGCGCTCGGAACCGGTAATGGCGTTGCAACCCTCGACGGTTTAATGACGAGGCTCTCTGGTGTCGCCACATTGATCTCTGCCACCACAGGTATGGCGTTTGTCCGAGCTACCGATACGTTTGTCTCCTGTGCCCGTTCCTGACTTGTGCGCCGTAGTACTGCCTCAATTCGTGCTTGAATTTGGGTCATATTGAATGGTTTCGCGATATAATCGTCGGCACCGGCTGCAAGGCCAGTAGCAACATCGTCGTCTGAGTCCTTCGCTGTAACCATAATAATTGGTACATTCGAACAGCTACGAATTTCGCGACACACATCCCAACCACTTACATGCGGCATCATAACATCAAGCAGAATTAAATCTGGTTGCTCAATCAGAACACGTTGCAATGCTTGAAGGCCATCTTGTACATGAAATGCCTGGTAACCAAATCCCTGAAGTTGATATAGTAAGAGTCGCCCAGTTACCTCGTCGTCATCAACAACCATGATACGTTTGCTCATACCGCACCTCCATCGTGTGCGATGAGTTGCACAAGCGCAAGGCTGGCTTGCTCACGAATAGTTGAATGTTCGTCAGTTGCTTCAACAAGTTGTGCCAATAGACTCGCCGTATCTGGTTCGTGGCGTGCAGCAAGGCTTACAATACATGCGATCCGCGTACCAACATGATCGTTGCTACGCAGGGCAATTTCTGCAAGTAAGTTGTGCGCAGTCGGGCCACCAATCTGTGCTAAAAGTTGCGCAATTCTGCCACGTAATTCTGGAGGCTCCTCTGAATCATGAAGCATGGCAGCCAGTGGCACAGCTGAACTGATTCGCCCTGCAGCAGCTTCAAGTGCACGTAGCCGGAATGGCAACGCCCGCTCACGATCCTGTAGCAACAGAAGTAAATGTGAGACATCGCCTCCCGATTCAATTAATTGTTCAAGCGCCTGAAGTTGAACCGGGAGCATAGGATGGTTGAGATAATCACGTAACAACAAACTATAATCACGATCAGCAATTTTCAAGAGTGCGCCAATAGCATATAGTCGCGATGTACGATCTGCATCTGCGTGTTGTGATAGTATAATCAGTGCTGGGGTGATTGTGGGATCCGCAATTGCGGTTATTGCTGCAATTGCAGCACGCACCACATCACCACGCGGATCGGACAGATATTCCAGCATGAGTGGTAACATTGCTTGGTCGTGTGCTTGGCCAAGCGCTTGTAGTATTCCAACCAGGATCGCCGCATCTGCCTGGGTGTTACGCAATTGATCGCGCAACTGCTGGCGTGTTTCAGCGCTCATTGAAGCACTTATACAGCTGGCGGCTAAACCGCGAAATTGGGCTGTCTCGCGTGAGTCACTCAGGATTTTACATAATACAAGCTCGCTAGCGGTACCACCCAACAATGCGAGCCCACGCAGTGCACGCTCGCGCAGATACATGTCCTGCGTAGGCTCGCGTACTATTTCAATCAATGGGAGCGCGGCAGCATCAATTTGGCGTTTTCCTAAGCCTTCAGCTAACTCTCCGCGCGTGAAATTATCGAGAGTTATGTCGCATAATCCGGCGATCATAGCTTGTTCTGAACTTGCGTGGTTCGAAAGCTCCTGTGCAGCAACCCAACGGATCCTTAACGACAAATCTGGGTGGTGTAGCGCTGTTGCAAGCGCACTAGTATCTTCTGTTCCGTTAGTTTCGGCCAGGGCCGCACAGATCGCCGCTATAGCATTGCCACAGTCGCCAGTAATCAATGCCATTGAGAGTGCCTCGCAAGCCGCTTCACCACCAATCGACGCCAGTGCCTTGGCGGCGGTACGGCGGTGTGCATCGGCAGCAAGTACTAAATACTCATTTGTTGTTGATGGGCGATCTGCTACGGTTAAGCAGGTGGCCACAGCTGCGCGCAGGCTCTGCATGAGATCGAGTGGTAGCGTTGGGCTATTCGTATAGGCTGAATCTGTCAACTCTCTGGCTTCTTGCCCTCTAGCTCTACTATCCAGATGTGTGGCACCTAAGGACCATCCTTCAATCTCAAGAACATCTGCCGTTGGTTTGCGTAATAGTTCTTCTGGACACGCCTGCTGTAAACGTGTTAGTGCTGTTGTTCCCAATAAAAGCGCAAGAACTGGTATCGCGCGGTCATCGCGAATCTGGCCCAGTGCGCCGATAGCACTACGGGTGAGATCTGGGTTTGCTGCATTATCCGCAATCACACGTAATAATGTCTGAAGCGCACGCGCGCCCCCAATCTTGCCAAGTTGGGCACATGCGGCGATAGTAACAAGTGTAGGCGCCTGTTGCTCAATCAAAATCCGCGCTGGAAGGACAGAGCGCAGCGAGCGGTGCCGGGCAGCTACCGGCCGTAGCCCAAGCAGATGCAGCGCAATTGCCCGTAGGCTTTCATGCATCTCTGGGTCAAGTGCAACCGCGGCAAGTCGCTTCAGCCCACCATGCCGATTGGTGAGGCCAGACAATGCCTGGAGCCGAAGCTCGATCCCCAGTGATTGATCAAGCACACAATCGTAGAGCGCAATAACTGCCAAACGACCATGCATGCCAATCAATGCGGTGATTGAATCCTCGCGAATGCTATTGCTAAGTGTGGAACATGCAATATCCGCAGTTGCTCTTAACGCTCGGCGTGGTGCGATTCTGTTTAGGAAGTGTATTGCTGCAACGCGAATCTCATGAGTCGGATCACTGAACAGTTGTTCAGCCAGCTGTAAGCTTTGAACAGTGTTACAGCCTTCAAGGAGTGAAAGTGATGACATCCGAACAACTGTTGGTAATGCTGGATTGTGCAGGAGCGCCGCCGCTGCTCGTTCTTTCCGCTCAGGAGGTGTGGCTACCAGTGCACGTAAAATATCAGCTGGATCTCCAGCCATAATTAACTCATGGCCGTAATCGTGATCTAATGCATGTGCGAATGCCCAACGTGAGAGCGCTACTCCTGCCTCTGGTTGAGGGCCATCGATTTCGCCAAACGCAATCAACTGATCGGTGAGTTGCCAGCCGATCGATTCAGGGGTTGTTTCTGCGTAAGCATAAACTGGCAGATGTGATAGTGCCAGTTCTTTTGGTAAGGCAAGCAATACTGAGCGAATAAGGCGGAAGGCCTTATGTTTGGCTGCAGCTGCTAAAAGTAGATTAAGGTTTTGGCTAGATTGCGCTAGGATCTCGGAAGCCTGCTCACTATTAGGCCCGCTGGTTTGTGCCAACCGGCCCAACGCACGTAGCAAGAGTAATGCTAAGGCTACCGACTGTGTGGAGCGAATTAGGAGCACATGCCCGGCCAGTAGAAGCAACTGATCATCATTGCGGCAGTGTACATATAGTGTGTAGAGCAGTTCATCGCCCTCTGGTGTGATCTCAGCTAATAATAGGGTGATATCCTCGCGTTGTGGGTGATTGATGATCTCGGCGTAATCGCCCGATATGATGATCTGTTGCGCCTGTGTATGAAGCTCCGCTCGGCGTGTATAGAATCGGTCACTGCCCATGCCAACCGCCTCTGGCAATTCACTTGGGCGCTTGACATATTGGCGCACAAGTGTCTGGCCCATACGCTCGCGTGCCGAGCGAGATGCACTAAGCATGCCCTGCTCATACGACCAGACTGCCAGTACGCAGCGTAGTAGGGTGGGATTCGGATATATCGCTGCGTGAAGAACAGTAGGACGAATATGCGGCGCCAGATGCCCAAACCAGCGATTGACTTCGTGGGTATCCGGTGTTGGAATAGTATCGGTGAGAAGGCCAGGCCAAGCTGGTTCATCAGTTGGCGCTAGAATGACGCATACTTGTGTTGTTCGTGGAAGTGGGCCATGAATGAGTGCTGTGCGCCAAGCGATACGGCGCGGTATAGGTAATTCTTCCCATCCGGAAATCAGTAGCATCCACTGGCCTATGATCGCGCCAAGCTCGGCAATGAGCGCCGCCAGTAATGCATTCGGGCTAGCAACTCCATCATCAAGGATCGCCAGGTCAATCGGTAGGGGAAGCCTTCCAGTATCTGTAGCCTGTGCGATCCAATGATCGAGTAACTGTATTAGCGCCAGGCGGCGCCCGCTTCCAGCGCTACCACGCAGCAGTACGGGCTGATTAGAATCCAACACCTCGCTAAGCCAAGCATCCTGACCATTGGTATTCAAGATTGTAAGTGGTAATGTAAAGAGCCCAGGATACGCACGAACCCCCATGTCCGCCGCCAGCAATTCTGTCAGTCGTTTTCGATATTGTTCATATCCCTGGCGTTGGAATATACCGTCAGCCATTTCGAGTCGCATGCCGAGCCACCTTCCACACAATCGTAGGTGCTCTAATCATAACAACTTAGGAATGGCTACCGCAATACAACTAAATTACGGGATGATCACAGCCAGATAGCAACATATTCATCATCAGTAGTTCTAGCTCTTCGCAATGCTTGGCCCAAGAGAAATTGGCTACTACGCGCGCTCGTCCGCGCTGCCCCATGAGCCGTGCGGCCACCGGATCTTCCAACAGTCGTGCAATCGCCGTAGCCAGCCCCGCCACATCCCCCTCACGAAAAAGCATGCCCTCAATGCCATCACGTACTACCTCATTGAGTGGCAGAATATCGGTTGTCACTACTGGCAACTCGGCAGCCATATATTCATAGACCTTCAGAGGTGACCAGAAGAATCCTGCCGAGTGTAATGCTGGATGTGCTTCGGTATTGAAGGGTGCAACGCCTACCACCGCTTGGGATAATAACTCGGGAACCTGCTCATAGTGTACGGCTCCTGTGAAATGAATATGCTCTGGCCAATGCTTTGCCAGTTGTTCGGCTGCTACACGCTCTGGCCCATCGCCTATGAGTAGGAACTGCACATCGTGCCCAGCAGTGAGCAATGAATCTGCTGCACGAACAAGCTCTATAACTCCATGCCAAGCGCGGAACGATCCCAGGAATACGACGATTGGTCGTTTGTGGTTCGTGCTATCTGAAGATACATCAGGATGTGTTTGTGTAGCTGAAGCTGGGCTACCGATGCGATCAGTACCAAATCGATCTACTGCTGCCCCCCATGGCAATTGAACGATCTTGGCACGTTCGATTTCGGGTGGGATTGTTGTGTGTAGTGGTGTAACAATCCGATCGGCCCACAAACATTGTTGCACCGCCCAACCTCGCATAGGGCCGCCCAGGGCATCATCGATGCGCCGTTTGCGTACTGCGGGTGGATCTACGATGAGTGCATTGACCTCAAGCAGGCAGGGGATGCCAAGGCGATGTGCTGCAATTACACCACAACCGGCAAAATTATAGTAGCGCTCCATGATGATATCTGGATGCAGATGTCGCGCCAACCGCACTATTGTTGGTAATGTGAGTAATGATGCCGCTTTAGGAATATCGACATAATGAAGGAATATACCCTGATGCTGCGTTGATGTAGGCTTCATCAGGTGTGTTAGCTGGAGCGCGGCTTCGTTTTGGCATGCGATCACATGGAGTTCATGGCCGCGATCCACAAGACCGCGCGCCACCTCCAGGGTGTGTGTCGAGCCGCCAAGCGACCCAGGCACCGGAATGCCACTAGCAATGTAGAGGATCCGCATAATATGACAAGGTAACAGGATGAAGAGGTGACAAGGTGAAAGCTGTATAACAAGGAGAATATTGCTTTGAGAATCTACCTGTCACCTTGTCATTTGGTTCACCTAGTCAGCTTACATTCGCTCATACCGTTCGAGATCCAGCGTGATCGCAAGGGCACCTTTTGTTGCGCTGCGCACCAGATCTGAAGCCTCTTTTACTTTATCGTCCTCAAGACCCACCAGCAAGGTTGTGTTACCCTTGCGTAGAAACCCACCTGTGGAGGCTAGGCGAGTTACCCGGAACCCCTGCTCGACCAACGTGTCGACGGCCGCATCGGCAACCGAATCTTCTGTCACAAAAATGAGTAGCTTCATGATGGCATTCCTCTCGCACAGCAGTGCGCTCAGCGACCTTCGGATATCCGCCGTAGCATTGGAGCGGTATAGGCATGACATATCGCAATCGCGACCGCATCCGCAGCATCATCTGATTTGATAATGCTCGGCAACCCCAGCGTCAGCCGTACCATTTCCTGCATTTGCTTCTTGTCCGCCCCGCCGTACCCAGCCACCGCCTGCTTTACTGCGAGCGGTTTGTATTCATGGATTGCGACCCCCGCTTGCGCCATCGCGAGCAACACAATTCCTCGTGCCTGCCCTACTGTGATCGCGGTATTCACGTTCTTCCCAAAGAAGAGTTCCTCGACAGCCCCTGTTTCTGGTTGGTATTCCGCAAGCAGCCCACGCAGGCCATCGTAGAGGCGTAGTAATCGCTCACTCTGTGGCATACCAGCTGGTGTAGTTAATGTACCACAAGCCACTAATTTGAGGTTACTAGCCTCTTCATCCACGATACCCCAGCCCATAATAGCTGTGCCTGGGTCAATTCCGATAGTACGCACTATCCCCCCGCAAATGCTTCTGCAAGCTCATCGGTGATCTCAAGGTTGCTGTAGACCTTCTGGACATCATCCAGATCTTCCAGCTTCTCAATCAATCGTAGCGCTTTGAGTGCGGCCTCATTGTCGGGTGAAACCGTGGTTTTGGCAATCATGGTCTTTTCCGCGCCGGTTACTGGTAGGCTTGCCGCCAGGAGTGCTTGGCGTACGGCCGCAAGCTGTTTGAAATCGGTATAGACTTCAATGACATCTTCGCCGATCTCGACATCATCGGCACCAGCGTCGATTGCAGTCATCATGACTTCATCGGCATCGAGTTTCTTGGCGGCCAGATCGATAGTGATCAGACCTTTTAGATCGAACATCCAGCCAACCGTACCTGGGTCGCCGGGCGTTCCACCTGCTTTGGTGATCGTTGCACGTACGTCTGAGTTCGTCCGGTTTCGATTATCAGTTGCCGCATCGATCAGGAGGGCTACGCCACCAGGCCCATAGCCTTCATAATAGATCTCTTCCATTGCCACGCCATCGGCACCTTTGCCTGTGCCACGGTCGATCGCACGCTGGATGTTATCCATAGGCATATTGTTACTGCGCGCCTTATCAACGGCAATGCGTAGCCGGAAGTTCATATCGGCATCGCCACCGCCCTCGCGGGCTGCCATCGTAATATCACGCGCCAGCTTTGTGAAGAGCTGACCACGGCGTTGATCCGTTACGCCTTTGGTGCGGCGAATTGAGTGCCATTTTGAGTGGCCGGACATGGACTGCCTCCTGGAATGCTACATTGACGTACATTATACCCGAAATCTGTTTTCAGGAGTAGCAGTTCAAACAAAACCCCTTCTCTCACCATTGGGAGAAGGGGTTTGCGTACATTGAATACTATAAAACCGTTGTGTTATGCTCGTAGTGCGGCTGGTATCTGCATACCTGTCGTATGTGCGCTTGTGTCCAGGGTAATTGGTTTCACCCGTGTAAGCAGTTCGCGCAGCTTTTCACCATCGAGCGTCTCGATCTCAACGAGTGAACTAGCCATATCGTTGAGCACTTCGCGATTGTTCGTCAGGATCGAGCGGGTGCGCTCATAGGCTTCAGATACAATCCGGTAGACTTCGCGATCGATCTCGCGGGCAACTTCATCGCCATAGTTGCGCTGCTCTGTAATCTCGCGGCCAAGGAAGATCAATTCCTCACGCTCGCCAAACGCAATTGGGCCAAGCTTGGGGCTCATCCCATAGCGCGTTACCATTGAGCGTGCTGAGCGCGTAATCGTCTGAATATCGCCCGACGCGCCAGTCGTCACTTCGCTCAGGCCGAAGACAATCTCTTCTGCCAGACGACCACCAAGTGAGATGACCAGATCAGCCTCAAACTGCGAAATACTACGCAGCCGCATGCGCTCCTCTTCTGGCAGGAACAAGGTGTAACCACCAGCGCGACCACGTGGCACAATCGTTACCTTTTGCACCATTGGCGCACCTGGCATGCCTGCTCCAGCGATTGCATGGCCAGCCTCATGGTAGGCAACAACCAGCTTCTCACGCTCGGTCATAACACGGCTCTTACGTTCTGGGCCGCCCAATGCCACACGCTCAATCGCATCCTGAAGCTCGGCCTGGCCAATTTTCTTCTTTGATCGCCGTGCCGAAAGGATCGCTCCCTCATTGACAACGTTGGCCAGATCTGCGCCAGAAAACCCAGCGGTGAGCTTTGCAAGTACGTCAAGCTGCACATCTTCACCAATCGGCTTGCCCTTGGTGTGAACTTTCAGCACTTCAATACGCCCGCGAACATCTGGCGAATCGAGGATGACCTGGCGGTCGAATCGCCCTGGTCGAATCAATGCTGGGTCAAGCACATCGGGCCGGTTGGTTGCGGCAATTACGATAACGTTGGTGTTGGTGTCGAAACCATCCATCTCAACCAGAATCTGGTTAAGTGTTTGCTCGCGCTCATCGTGTGAGCCACCTAAGCCCGCGCCACGTTGGCGGCCAACTGCATCAATTTCATCGATGAAGACAATACACGGCGCATTACGCTTGGCTTGGTCGAAGAGATCGCGTACACGTGAGGCACCTACGCCAACGAACATCTCAACGAATTCTGAGCCAGAGATGCTGAAGAATGGCACGCCTGCCTCACCAGCAACCGCACGTGAAAGCAGCGTCTTGCCAGTTCCGGGCGGGCCAACCATCAATACACCACGTGGGATGCGAGCACCAAGTGCTGCAAACTTATCGGGGAACTTCAAGAACTCGACCACTTCGGACAAATCCTGCTTGGCTTCTTCCTGCCCAGCAACATCGGCAAATGTCACGGTTGGCTTATCGCCAGAGAACATACGCGCTCTACTCTTGCCGAATGAGAGTGCTTGATTATTTGAGCCCTGCGCCTGGCGCATAAAGAAGACAAAGAAGCCGATCATTAGGAGCACCGGCAGCAGGATCGTGAATATATTGAGCAATCCACCCCAGGCTGGTGCCGCGCCAATCTTCACATCGACTTGGTCGAGTGGAACGTTAGCAAGAACCAGGAGTTGGGCGATACTGTCGTTCGATTCAATTCGTGAGCGCGAGCGAGTCTGATCGTTGTACACAACGATAATCTCGCTACTGCCAGATTGAGCCTGGATCTCCTTTACCTTGCCATTCTTGGCGTCATCAAGCACCTGATAGATGCCCTTCTCGTCGGATTGTGGCCCCGAGTTGTTGAAGTACTGAAAGAACAGTGCAAGCGCCGCTACCAAAATAATCAGGTAGACGAAACTGTTCTTCAGCCAGCGATTGTCACCCATAATTGTGTCTCGATCTAGGAGCGCAAGCCCCTGGTGTGATAAAGCGCGAGGACATGAAAGGCGCTTACCGTTGTGTTATGTGTGCATTATAGCAAAGCTCATGTGCTGAAACAAGGTAATGAGATTACCATCAATCCGGTTCTTATACAATTCTTATATTCTTGCAACAATTCAGGCTAGTTCGCTATAGATCGATTGCTTCAGAACACCAATATACGGCAGGTTTCGGTAATGCTCGCCATAATCGAGCCCATAGCCAACAACAAACTCATTGGGAATGTCAAATCCCAAATAATCTACCGATACTTCCGCTACACGGCGCTCTGGTTTGTTGAGCAGCGCACAGATCTTGAGGCTGGCTGGGTTACGCCGCAATAATTGCTGGCGTAGATAGTCAAGTGTCAACCCGCTATCAATAATATCTTCAACAATAAGTACATGTCGCCCGGTGATATCAGTATCAAGGTCTTTCAGGAGCCGCACGACGCCACTGGACTCAGTACTATGCCCATAGCTGGATGTCGCAATAAAATCAATCGCTAGTGAAATCGGGATCGCCCGTGCGAGATCAACCATGAACATAATGCAACCTTTGAGCACCCCAACGAGCAAGAGATCACCAAGCGGTGTATAATCGGCAACGATTTGCGCCCCCAGCTGCTGGATTTTTGCCTGAATCTCCTCGCTGGATATCAGGATGGTCTCAATATCATTGTGCATGCTACTCCTCTTAACACTACGATTTGCTGCGTCTGCCTATGAATCTACTTCTATTTTCGGCGTTACGTTTTGTGTTGAACAGTTCCTGTGTGTGGCGTTGGCCCAAAAACAAACCCCGTTCGAATGACTGTGACAGTAACACCACCTGGCAGTTCTACCCGTTTTCCCACGCGTAATTGCGCCGCTGCACGTGCGCGCTCAAGATCCACCAGCGCCAATGTGTCGCTACCTCCTACCAATAGATAGGCTCTGCGTAGCGCTGCCGATTGAAGTACAGGATGTAGTGTGTTCCATGCTTCCCGCGCAAAAGCGACCGAATGGGGTGCAACGATTACTAAATCAGCCCAAGCCTGTTCAAGCATCGCCGCAAGGAAATCTTCCTGCTGCGCACTAATCTCGGCTGTTCGGCCAAGTGCTGCAACGATCTGCGGATTATACTCGATCAGTTGAGGTATGAGCGTATGGCGTACACGGCTTCGCAGATGCTGAGTGTCTGCATTTGCTGGATCGTTACACGGCGTCAAGCCATGCAGAGCGCAATACTGCATAATTTCCTGGCGTGTGGTTGAAAGCAGTGGGCGAATAAGCTGGGGAGCAGGGCTATTGATTGAGGTTGGCATGGGCAATGGCTTGCCAAACTGTTGCCATTCTCCCCAATGTAGAACTGGGCGCATGCCGCTTAACCCAGCAGGCCCAGCACCCCGCAGAAGATGCATCAGCACGGTTTCGGCCTGATCATCAGCGGTGTGTGCTACGGCAACGGCTTGAGCACCAGGTGCAGTGGTTGCTATCTGGGCAAATAATGCATAGCGCGCAGCGCGGCCAGCCGCATACAGGTTGAGCGAATGCTCTTGGGCAAGCGCCGCTACATCAACCGTCATAATTGTGCAGGGCAACCCCCATTGCTGGGCAATTGCCGCTACGAAATCGGCATCGGCAGTGGCTTCTGCGCCGCGCAACCCATGATTGAGGTGAGCCACTTGGAGGGTAAAGTGCAACTCGGCGCGTAGCGCCGCTAGGCCATGCAACATCGCCAATGAATCTGGGCCGCCGGAGACTGCTACAACAAGCCGTGTTCCAGGGCCAAACAAGGCATGGTCTTGGCCAAATTCTCGCAGATTAGCAAGCAGATTGCTCATGCACGTAGCCGGACAACATAGAGCGTGTAGCCCTGTTGGCTTTGTTCGAGGTTATTGATCTGAATTGGCATACTCGGGCGGTTACTCCAGGCGATCATATACACACCAGTATCGCCAAGTGGGCCAGTACCGCTTGAGTAAAGCGTGGATTCGCCATTGAACAATGTGTTGATGAGAGTCTTGCGGTTGAAGATGCCACTTTCGGGGATCGTTACCGCCCAGGGGAAATTACGTCCGGCACCAGCAAAATCAAAATTTGCTGCAACACCAGGTGCAAGGCTTCCAAGATCAACAAACATCCCACCGCGAACCACAATCACATTATCAAGCGCAAGATTGCTGGCATTGCGAATTTCACCGCGCGCCTCATTACTTGTTACTTGAATATGACTTTCGACCAGCGGCGCTTGGTCGATTGGCGCTTCACCAACGAATGTACGGATGGATGCAATATCGACCAGTACATCGCGCAGCTCGGATCTAGCCTCACTAACAACAACAGGTGTTATGCCGCCAGCAACATCATCGAAGCCGCGCGTTTCGTGGATGAGTGTCTCTGGCGGGAAACCGATTGTGAACGTTTCGCGGCGCGGTGAGAAGAGCGCCACAAAACCAGTAGCAAGCGCATGGTTCTGGCCTTCGCTTGCTTGGACAACCGTTATTTGAGAGAGTTGTGACTGATTACCACGCAGCCCAAACCCTACCAGATACAAGCCACCAGCAAAGATCGAAACAATCAATGGAACGCTTACCCAAGCCCACTCAAGCCGCCGCAGACGCCGCAGCACAAGGTAGTTAAGTGGACCGATGACAAGCACATAGCCCAATAGAAAAATCAGCAGTGTTGCCGTTGAGGGTAGCCCTAGGCCAGGGAGCTGAAGGCCAGCTTGTATCAGGCTTGTCTGATTGGTACGCGAGCCATTAGCCGGTGCAAAGAGCGCCAGACTCGTAATACTATGCTCCCAAACGGTTGGCTCATCCTGCCAGCCACGCAGCAGCGCGAAATCGAATGCAGTAACGGTTGTACTGCCAGCACCATAACCAGTAGTATAGATCAGCTGTGCGCCATTGCTGGTATCATTTGCACCTGCGCGTACATGTAAATTGGCTAATGGCGCTCGCGTTGCCCCTGAAGGAAGTTGCTCTTTCCCCAATTGCAGTAGCCCTGAAATATCGCCATCGCTCACCTGTGAACCGATCTCTGCTGGCAGGATGTCTGCGATGCCAGATGCAGCAGCCTGCCCTCCAGTACCACCGCTTACGATCAGTTGGCCTCCAAGCGCTGCCCAAAGCCGAATTGCTTCCTGTTGGCGCGCGCTTAGCTTACTGGAATCGGTGTCGTGGAGGAACAACGCATTCAGGCCACGTAAGGCCAATGCTTGATCGGGAATGCTTTCTGCTTGCAGATGGCGAACGAGAGTGCCATTTGAACCAGCAAAACTGAGTGTCTCAAGCGAATTTAGTAAGGTTGGATCACTACTTACAACGCCAATCACAAAACGATCTGCATCGACTGGCTCGAGCACCACATTCGTATCGGCTAGTACAACATCGCCATCGATCAATCGGATCTGGCCACTACGGGCAAACCCGCGTGAGAAAGCAGTAAGTGTAATGCGTTTCCGTGAACCACGTGGCAGATCGACTGGATAGCGGAAGGATTGCTCATTGCGTTGGCCTGGCAATTGCCACTCAAGTTCTCCACGAACATCTGGGCCATCATTGGCAATATCAACAACAATTGGGAACCATTCGCCTGAGCGATATGAACCCTCGAATCCGGCGCGAGCGTTGATCTGGAGATTAGATTGCGTTTGTGCAGCAGCTTGTGGCACAAACAGTGCCAACCCGACCATCAGCATCAGCACTACTCGTCGCATAGCAGAATCCTTTACAAACCGGGATGAGGAATCTGGAGTTAGAACTCAGAAGTGGCGGTACACTCTGGGTTAACTTTCTTTCGTATTGTCGCCCGAAATGCGGTGCCGCGCAATAAGTTTGCGTACACGCGCGCGCCGTGCGGCCCGTACTTGTGCACGTAATGCTTGGCGCAGGGTGAGTGCGATCTGAATTGGTGCGATTTGATCCGCATAGACACTCACCGCGAGTTGCGATTTCTCATCGATCGCGCTATCAATGGCTTTCCGATCCATCAGTTCGCCCTTTTCGCGTTGGAGCGCATGATACTCGCGGAAGACATCAATACTATTCTGGAGATTACGCTCAGCGGAGCTCTTCTTAAAATCAGTGAGGTAATCATTAACCATGGCCTGCACACCGCGTGGATCAGGAACATGATTAAACGTGAAATCGCCACTTCCGCCAGTTTGTATTTTGACCGTTCCAAAACCAAGGAGCTGTTCGAGGAATGTCACATCAAATGAGATATTCTGAATGCGATCAATTGGTGCAGTGCGGCGATCGACCGGGCCAAATGGTTTCTGATCCACATCAATGATCTCGCGCTTGTTGAGAATATAGACATCATTCACAAGCTCTTCACGTAGCCAGAAGATCCAGCCACCACAGATCAGTGTTACTAGCGCCCAGCCCACGATTGCGAGCCACAACCATTCGCTGATAAATGGTGCAGTAAACGCGAGAACGAGCGTGACACCAAGCCAGATAGTAAATGGCCGCAGGAGTTGAAGTGCAACATAGATCGATGAGGGTCGCCACATGATCTGGCCACTCTTCTCATCAATTTCTGGGTTGGGTGGGAACAACCAGCGGAAAACCCCAGAACGGTTAGCCCCTGTGGTTTCCACATGAAATTTGTGAGCGCCTGCATGTTCACCAGCTTGCTTCTTCTCCTCGAAAACCCGCTCGGCAATCATTCGTTTGACAATATTTGGCTCTGCGAGCTTGGTTGTCTTCGCCAGCTCTTCCTTAATCCGGCGTTCCATCTCCTTGGGGCGTGTTGTATGGTGGAAGGTGATTTTCTTGAGACTGAATGATTGAATCGTGATGATTCCATAATTAAACAATACCTGAGGATAGGTATTCTGGCGCATGGAGACCTGCTGGACATCAACTAAGAGAATCTGTTGTTGCACATGCCGAACCAGAAACTCCTCCTTATCCAGAATAATACGTGTATTTGTGAGCACTAAGGTATCATCGCGCCAATCAAGTGCCTTATAGAGTATCCATATGAGCCCAGCGAATGCAATGCCAAATAGCACAAGATTAAAGAGATCGAACGGTACGGCAGCGTCTGGATTAAACACAAGTACACGCCCACCCTGATAACGAAACCAGAGTAATGCGAGTACTCCCAAAATGCCAACCTGGAGGATCCAAGTTAGATCCACGGCTGGTTTCTGTTTCGATTTCTTTTTGAGTTTGAGATCTTCTTCCCGCGCCCATGTGACAATCAGAATGGCGAGTGCCGCAATCAGCAGAAAACTTAGCCAATCGAGTTGCTGCGTCTGATTTTGGTCGATTCCAAATACACCACCACCGAGTGCGCGAAAGGTCGCGACTCCGCCAGCGATCAGCACAATCAGAAATGGAAAGAATTCTTCTTCGATCAGCAATACCCAATGATGGTGAGTCTGATAGAGAATTTCCTCACCTTCATCAAGCTCAAGCTCAATTTCGGGATCCCAGAGTGCCATGGGCGACTCCTATGCTCCGTAGGATTGTCTCAACAACTTCGTCGGGGGTTTGCCCATCACTTGAGACAACAATTGCATCGGGGGCTGGTTGCATAATATGCTGATCAAGCGAATCACGCCGGGCAATTTCGTTGCTGATTTGAGCCAAATCGGCATGATGCCCACGTATTTGTAATTCGGCCGTACGGCGCCGCGCCCGTTCTTCTAATGACGCAACTAGGTAAATCTTGTATGGCGCATCTGGCATTACAATACTGCCAATATCCCGCCCAACCATCACAACATGGCCAGTTTCGCCAATTGCACGTTGGCGTGCACGCATGATCTCACGAACCTGCGGGTAACTGGCAACCAGTGAAACATTGGCCTCAACTTCTGGCTGTCGCAAATTCCAGGTAATATCCTGATTGTCCACCTGTACGCTATACTGGCGCCCATCGGCAATATGTGGATGGTTCACCTGAATCTGAAGTGTTTTTGCGAGTTCCGCAACAGCAATCGAATCACGTGGATCGATGCCATGATATAGCACGGCCCACGCGAGCGCGCGATACATAATTCCAGTGTCGAAGTAGAGATATCCGAGTCTGCGGGCCAGACGCTCGCCAAGAGTACTCTTACCTGCGCCTGCTGGCCCATCGATCGTGATTACGGGGAGTGTGTCCATTGCATTCGATGTAGTGCCAATATTTGCGCTATTGTAGCACGCGTACACCTATATCTGCAATAGGAACTCGGTAGGGCTTGCCAAAGCCGCATGGCAACGCTACAATTCGTTTGACACCCTGCCTGTGGTTTTGCTGCTGGGAGTGCTACAATGAGCCAATCACCTGCAACTGAGCAGATTGCCGATTCCATCCAGACTACGCCAACGATACCTTGGAAGCTACGCGTGCGTACTTTCGCAACCAGCCGCAGTTTTGCGCCGGTTCTGCTTGCACTGATTCTGCTTCTCGCTGCAGCATTTCGCCTCACCGGTGTGAACTGGGATTCAGGGAAACGTCTGCATCCAGACGAACGCTTCCTGACCTCGGTTGCGACAGATATCAAGTGGCCCAAAAACGCCGATACCTATTTTGATCCACAAGCTTCTTCGCTGAGCCCATATTCACTCCCCAATATGGGTTTGTGGGTGTATGGCACGCTGCCGCTGTGGCTGGTAAAAGGTGTCGCAATTATTCTCAACCAGGACACCTACGATTCGATCGCGATTGTTGGCCGAGTAATCTCTGCGCTCTTCGATCTTGGCGCGATCTGGATCTTGTTCTTATTTGGCCGAAAGCTATATGGCGAGAAGGTTGCACTGCTTGGCGCGGCATTTTTAGCATTGAGCGTGCTGAATATTCAACAATCGCATTTCTTTACGGTGGATACATTTGCGAATTTGTTTGTGATGCTGGTGCTATTCACCTCACTGAAGATCTGTGAGCGTGGTAGTTGGGCCGATTATGCGATTGTCGGGCTTGCGTTAGGCGCAGGAATGGCCTCCAAGCTGAGTGTCGTTACTCTCGCTGCGCCGATTCTGCTGGCAGCGGGATGGGATTTTGTGCGGCGCATACGTGCAAAAGAGGCCACATCGGCACTACTACTTGAGCGTACAGTACTACGACTATTAACGCTTGTTCTGTTAACCGTACTGACCTTTAGGGTTCTCCAGCCTGTTTCATTCCAAGGCCCTGAGTTCTGGAACTTCAGCCTTAATTCTGCTTGGCTTGATGATATTAAAGAACAGAGCGATATTCTAGATGGCAAGAATGATGCGCCGCCCTGGATTCAGTGGGCCGATCGCCCTGCAATCATTTTCCCACTTCAGAATATGCTGCTATGGGGCCTAGGAATTCCGTTGGGTATTGCTGCCTGGCTTGGCTGGGGCTTAGCCGCCTATGAACTGATCCGCAAAGGTCGCTGGATGCACCTCTTGCCTGTTGTGTATCTG
>JANLSE010000680.1:0-2097 GCA_031362265.1 Roseiflexaceae bacterium | reverse complement strand
GGCCGGTATGATGATTACTTCGACCGGTGGGCTGACCGCCTCAAAGCGTTCCTGAATGGCCCAGATGGCGTCTACAACACCAATGACGACCGACGTGCGTACCTGCGTATGGGCCACGAGATGAATGGCGATTGGTATCCTTGGAGCGCGGCGTTTGGCCATAATGCACCCTCCGACTATATTGCGATGTGGAAACATGTGAAAGCCATCCTGGACACGCGCGAGCTGGATGCGACACATGTGCAGTGGGTCTGGTGTGTCAACCACACTGATAACGGCAGCTTCGCGGCCGAGCGCTTCTATCCGGGTGATGCGTATGTCGACTGGGTGGCGGTCGATGGCTACAATTGGGGGGAGACCCAGAGCTGGTCCAACTGGGCACCACCCACTGCAATCTATGGGCCAATGATCACCCGACTGCGAGCGGTGACGACCAAGCCACTCGCCATTCCCGAGTATGCCAGCACCAGCGCGACGACGAGTGGGCCGAGTGCGGCGACCAAGTCGCAATGGATCAGCTCGTTCCTCCAGTACGTGCAGACCAAGGATGTGCGCTTGGTGGTCTGGTTTAACGAGGACAAGGAAACCGACTGGGCGATGTTTGGCGGGCGACTGGGGGATGGCAGTTACACCGGGGATGGTCGCTATGTTGGCCCCGTGCCGCCAATAGCACCCACCCCGCCTTGGCAGTTCATTGGGGCAGTCGTGCTCGCCATGTTTGTCGTGACGATAGGCGTGCTTGTCATTCGGCAGCGGCGCTCAGGGATGCGTGTACCGTTATGAGTAGTTCCCAACCACACGGTCAACATCCAGAATCGAAACGCGGCTGGCTGTGGCCGGCGGACGAGAAACAGCGCAAGCGGCTGCGTATCCTCCTGTTGCGCGTACTGGTTGCAGCGAACCTGATCCTGGGTTTCTACTACCTTAGCTGGCGGTACACAGCCTCGATCAATTGGGCAGCCTGGCCGATTGCGCTTGCTCTCCTGGCCGCTGAGACCTACAGCTATATCGACACCTGTCTTTTTGGGCTGACGATCTGGCGGATCCGTCAGCGCGGCGAGCCGCCACCGCCATTGTCTGGCGCAACTGTGGACGTCTTCATTCCTTGTTACAATGAGGCAGTTGAGCTGGTGCGCAGGACAGCGATCGCGGCGCGAGATATCCACTGGCCACACCAGACCTATATCCTTGATGATGGTAACTCACCAGCGATGCGGGCGATGGCCGAGGAAGAAGGCGTCAGCTACCTCGTCCGCTCGACCGACTGGCAGGGCAAGGAGCGGCATGCTAAGGCCGGCAACGTTAACAATGCCCTGCTCCAGACACAGGGCGAGTTCATCCTCATCCTGGACGCGGATCAGATCGCTTCACCCGAGATTCTTGACCGGACGCTGGGCTATTTTGGTGACCCCAAAGTTGCCTTTGTGCAGACACCGCAATGGTTCTACAACGTCCCTCCTGGTGACCCTTTCGGCAGCCAGGCGCCACTCTTCTATTGACCGATTCAACAGGGCAAGGATGGTTGGAATGCTGCCTTCTTCTGTGGGTCGAACGGTGTACTGCGCCGCGAGGCGTTGATGCATGTTGGCATTAGCTATTACGTGCGCGAGTTAGATCGTCGCGTCCGGCTAGTGCTCGGGGCGGCTAGACGACTCCTGCATGCCGCAGAAAGCCAGCTTACACCCTCGACGAGTGTTGGCGGGCGCGCGGCCTTAGGTGAACTCCAGGCTGCCGTACGCCAGGCCCACACAACATTGGGCGCGGGTGCATCAATCCAGGAGGTGACTTGGGAATTCCAGCGCCGTGCGGAAGCTGTGTCCCGCATGTTGGTGCTTGAAGACATGGTGCGTATCAAGGCTGAGTTGGCAGATATTCCCGGTCTCGATGCATCCGATCGGCCGGAAAGCCTCCTCGGGGTCTTGGACGATGAGGACGCACTGGGTATGTTGGTACGCCGAGAGACCTCGCCACTCGCTGCGATCGAAGTGGCGCGTGAGCTGTTGCTTGCCATCGACGTGGATCGTGCGGACGAAGCGCAGCCAATTATGCCACTGGCGCGCATCGCGGTGACTGAGGACATGGCGACGGCGATGCGCC
>JANLSE010000642.1:0-5359 GCA_031362265.1 Roseiflexaceae bacterium | reverse complement strand
TTCGTGATGTCTCCACAAGCCGATGTTATCGCATCCTGCACCGCCTGTTTCTGTGCCTCCACAATGGTCTGTTGCGCCAAGATCTGCTGATTTAGCTTCTGATTGAGCGCGGACTGTTTTTTGATGTCCTCCGTCGCCGTGTTACTTTTATCAATCGCATTCCTGAGGGCATTCACCTGTTTACTTTTTTCGGTGTCTTGAGCTGCAATGCTCTGTGCACAGTCACTCCACGTATTGTAGATTGTGGCATAACCCGCCCACTGACCCGTCGCCGGATTGGAGAGGTAATCGAGGCACTTCGCGAAGGACAGGGTCGGTACGTAGGTGCGCAGGTGACCAAACGCGTCGCGGTGCCCGTTGATCTGACGAAGGTAATTACCGGCTTGCTGGCCGGCTTGCTTAAGCAAGCCGACGGGTGGTGGGGGTATTTTGATGGCAGGGTCAGAGCTGGGCGTTGGATGCGGTTCCACAGCTTCTCCCAATTTCATGAGCCATTGGAATTTCTCAATAGCCAGCTCGATGCTGTCGGAGCCCGGAAATTGAGGGTTCTGTGGGCCCAGTTGGTATGCGCCGAAGGCACGTTGCAGGACGAGGTGGACGAAAGCGCACGCCATGTTCGTCGGCCCAGCAACTTGTGTCGCATAGTCGGCATCGTCAATTACAGATAACGTCACTGTTCCGGGCTTGCCGGGGTTCTTATCGCCAGCGTCGCCCGAGTCGCCATTCTTCAAAACTGGTTGTTGGATGTTTGCCCCGCTGGTTGTATAGTTTTCATTGTAGGTGTACGTAAAGACACCGGGCTTCCCACTTGTACCGCCATTGCCACCGTCGCCCCCTGGGCCAGATCCTTGATTGACTGTGGCAGAGATCTGTCCGTTGATAGTATCGGTTCGTAACTGCACCACTACGGTGCCACCATCACCTCCCTTTCCGCCGTCGCCACCTTTGCCGCCCCTACCGCCTTTGCCGCCGGCACACGCATTTAGGTTCGGTGCCGTCGCTGGGTCTTCGGGGCCTGGTCCGTTCCATTTGTAACGGGAACCGTTATCGAGGAAGAGGGCGCCGCCCCTACCGCCGTCACCGCCTGGGTCCCCTATAGCGCCTGTTCCCCCATCTCCACCATTGGCTTGGATCGTCAGCGAGCCGCTCACAGTGCCAAGGACGTCGGCATAGATTCTGCAATCGCCTGCACGACCACCAGGCTTACCGGCTTTGTCAACGAAACCGGGCTCACCGAGTTTGGGCGCATCCTTGCCTGGGCTGCCGTTAGTTGTGGACAAGTTGGGTGAGTAACTGTGGATTGTTCCATCCTCAACACTACCAGCCTTGCCCATCAATACATATTTATACTTATTGACCCAATCCCAATCTGCGCCAACTCCTCCATCGTTAGTATAGTCATCGTCAATCGATGTGTGTTCAGCGCCATTAAGCGATGTTTTATTGTCGCTCGCGACTTTCAACGAAACGGCAATGCAGTCCATGCCCTTACCACCGTTCAGCATGATCGACGCACCCTTAGCCCAACTCAGTTGCCGGCAAACGATGGTGAGGCTCTTAGCGTCGAGGAGCGTGCCGGTCGTACTGGCATTTGTGGATCCCGTTGCGCCTGTTGCGCTAATCGCACCGGTCGGACCTGTAGTGTTGGCAGCACCTACAGGATCGTCAACACTACTTTTATCACTCTTACCGTTTGGGTCGCCAACAGTTCCCCCAGGTGGTTGGGTTGGCCCTCCGCTGTTAGCATCACTTGTTCCGCTCAGGTCAAGTTTGCCTGATATCATGACGCTATCGGCATAGACCACGACATTGCGGCCTCCACCAATGATGACCGTGGTCGCGTCAGTCGGGTCACCAGGGCCGACCAGCGTAATCGCCAGCGCAGTGGTATAGGTGATCGTCGTGCCATCGTCGTCGGTGCGAAAGAGACTGACCGGGGGTACATCTTGTAATTGAGTCATAGTTGCTCTCTACGTTTTCGCTTTGAATTCAACGTGGCCAGGGTCGGGATCGGGATCGGGGTCGGGATCGGGGTCGGGATCAGGGTCGGGATCAGGGCCGGGATCAGGGCCGGGATCAGGGCCGGGATCAGGGCCGGGATCAGGGCCGGGATCAGGGCCGGGATCAGGGTCGCCAGGGGGTGTCGGCGGATTGGGAATTGGATCCGGCGGAGGCTTGTAGATTTGGGTGCCACCGCCTGGCATATCTGTGCCGGATAGGATGGGAGGTTCCAATCCACCGCCGCTGCCACGGTTGTCATCGTCACCAGGCTTCTTTTCTAGGTCCAGCTTCGCTAGACTTGCCGCGTCATAGGTAAGGGTCTGATGGTAGGCTTCCACAATCGCTTTCTTAGATGGCTGGGTGTCACGATTGAACAGATTGGACGCCTTCTTTAGGAAAAAAGTTGCACTAAAGAGTTTCGATAGATATTCAAGTTTGTTATTTCGATAGGTTGGCTCCCACTCCAAGCCTTTCAATCCTTCCGTCCCTTCTAAGGCGTAGTTGGCGTTCCGGATATAAGATTGTGCTTTCTCAATGGCCGGCCCCGCACTCTTCCGCAAAGCATCAAGGTTTTCGACAAACTTGTCGCCATAGATATCATCTGTTGACCAATTTAACAGCACCGATGTGTCCGCCAGGCACAGAAAGTAGCAGCCGAGGAGCGGGGATTCCTGAAATAGGCTGGCGTCAACTTTTCCCTGAGTGAGGAGATTCTGGGCTTGGGCCATTTCTTGTCGTTCTACCGACAACATCTTTGCCCGCATCGCCACCCCGACTAACGCGTTGATGGCCGGCCCGACGACCGCCCCCGCGACTGGAATTGCAAAGGCGGCTACGCTTGCAGCGACCTTGCCGATGTCCACGGTTTTGTTTTGTGCATCCCTATCCATCAGGGCCATGAGGCCATCAAAGGCTGCGCTGGGGCCGGCGTCTGGGTCAAATTTGAATGCGCTGCGACTGTCTTTGATCTTGCTTGCGTTGTACGCGTCATTAACTGCGCTCCCTATCGCGGCGATGAGCTTGGCGGGCCCAGTTACGGCACCAAGCACAGTGCCAGCTGCGTCGAAGAATGCCTTGGAAGCCTCATCTCCCGAAAACAACTCACCGGGATCAACGCCTCCACAAAGATCACTAAAGGCGGTTTTAAAGTCACCGGTGGGATCCTGAGTCGGTTTCTTTCCAGCTTTCTTGATGGCGTCGGCCACCTTCTTAACGTCTGCAATATCGGAAGCAAGTTTCTTCGACTCTGCGGAAACTTTCTTCGGAAGAATCCTTCTGTATTTTGGATCGGACTGGGTGTTTGGATTGTCCCCTTGTTCTCTTGCCCATTGCGGATCAAGAAAGATCCGTTTGATGGCGTTTTGCTCCAGAACCTGCAAAGCCTCGAGTGCGGCGTTGGTCTCAGGGTTGTTCGCGCGATTCACCGCCGCCTGTTCGTCGGCATACGATTTGGCACTCTTGATTTGCTCGAGCAAATCATTGACAAGGATTGGATTTCGCTGTGAATCAGGGGCTTTGCTGATCCACGCGTCATATGCGCGCTGCAGGTCGCGCAGAGATGCAACGAACTCATGCTGCTTGTGGTACGTGTCGATCGCATTGTCCAGCGCTTGTAATTCGGAACTGCGCGTTTTGAGGGCTCCTAAGCTTGTTCCTTTCACCCAGTCATCTTTGGTGATTAAGACCGTCTTCTTGAAATTGTTCTTAATCACATCGTATATAGGGTCAGGTGCGACTTGGTTTTTTTCTGTTGACATTTTGTTTGAATCCGCACTCTTGTTTCCGCTCGGGAAAGGGTCGTCCCACTGGCCTCGTCCTTTGGATCGAGAATCACTACCCGTTTCCTTCACGCCGATCTGAACAGTTCTGCTATTACCTGCGACATCTGGTTAATCTCGCTAGTCCTATCAAAGAAATAATCGGCGCCGGCCGCCAAGCAAAGCTCCGGATAGGCCGCTTGGGCAAACTGGGTCAGCACCGTGACCAGCGGTGGATTCTCGCCCCCTGCCTGACCGTGTCGAATACATCGAGCCCGCTGCCGTCGGCCAGGTGTAAGTCCAGAATGACCAGCTCCGGCTGAGTTTGCTGCATGCCGTCAAGCGCCGCGGCTTGTACTGGCCATTCGACCTTATCCGTCCCGCTCGGCACAATCGGCCAAAGTCGCTGAGAGGTTTTGACCGGTGTTCATACGGGCCGACGCGTTTGGATTGGGCATATAACCAGTACAGAGGCGCTTGGTTACCCAGGATTTCGCATAACAACAAGTCAACGCATTGCCGTCTTGCTGGGAGTAATACAACTCACGCTTCCAGCGTACTGGGTCTGAGGCACGAGGCGGGTTGCCGTTTTCGAAAACAATGCGATGTTCTCAGGTACTGAACCTAAGCATTGACCACGGTTGTATTCATCCCGGAGGCCACACCAATTGCCATGTTTGTCCTGATAGGTCGAGACAGTGCCGTCCAGGCAACCAAGAGTGAGTGATACATCAACCTCCTTGCGCAACGAAAGCTCAGTCAAAGGATACGAGAGTGATGTGTAGGACATTAAAACAATATCACGATAAGGGGTTTCGCGCAAATGCCAGATTCCAGAGCCGGATTCACAGAATTCGGAAGGCTTCGGTCGATAACCACTTTCACGTCTGGCGAAGACTCGAATCCCGTCGCGTCCGTTTTTGGAGTACGCCGCTTGACACAAAGCGGCGTATTTGTTTTTCGGCTTGATGCCCGTTATTCGCCGCGTACCCGTATCCACTCGAATCGCCTCGAAGATCTCGCGCACCATCTCCGCTCGCTCCTCAGCAGTCGACTCACCCCACAACGTTGCCATGCTGCGCAGAAGGTCGATCGCTGATTGCACATCGACGGCCTCGGCAGGTTGTGCCATCGCGGCCAGCTCCGCGCGCACACGGCGCGACTCGCGGTCATACTCGCTATCGGCCATGTTCCCGGACTGATAGATGCGGTTAACGCGGCGCAGCTCATCTTCGAGCCGTTGCTGCTTGCGCACTACCTCTGCAGCTGGGTCGTTGGATTCGATCAGCTCGACAACTTGATCACGCATGTCGTCGGGCAGAATCAAGCCCTTCATAATCGCGTCGAGGTCGGGCTGTGATGGCTACACACGTCATCCGCGCCGTTGTCAGGCCGCTAATCGGTAGTCGTGATGGAGTCCGTTGAGCACCGACGTCGCAACTACCCTGCCCTTTGCCGGCGACACCCTGGCTGCATCACCACAAGGAATCTTCTGCCGGATGCCTTGGTGCGGTCGCGCATGGTTGAGGTAGGCGACATAAGCCTGGGCTATCCGCAGAAGCTGCCGTTCGTTCAGGATCAGCAGGTGATCCAGACACTCG
>JANLSE010000592.1:0-4382 GCA_031362265.1 Roseiflexaceae bacterium | reverse complement strand
CGCTGAACTACCATCAAATCTACAGACACCATTCACTATTCTTTTGATTGGTGTTGATAAACGCCCGACCGAGTTGGAGGGTGTGCGCAGCGATACACTGATTGCAGTCCATGTAGATCCGGAAGGACACTGGGCCAGTATGCTTTCGATTCCCCGTGATTCGGTTGTGCAGGTGCCGAATCTGGGTTGGTCGAAAATCAATGCGGCCTATGGCTTTGGCTTCAACAATGCAGAAGCACTGTATGGTAGCGGCACCACCCCTGAAGCAGCCGGAGCAGCAGTGGTTGCAGAAACCGTTGAACAATTTCTTGGAGTATCAGTCGATTACACTGCCCAGATAGATTTCCATGGCTTTGAACAACTGGTCGATACCCTTGGTGGCCTGATTGTGGATGTCCCGGCACCATTACTCGATGGCGAATATCCGACAGAGGATTATGGCTACCAACGCATCTATATTCCAGCCGGGTTACAGACCTTGGATGGGCATACCGCACTAATCTATGCACGCACGCGCCATGCGAGCAGTGATTTCGAGCGTGGCAAACGCCAACAAGCTGTTCTGCGTGCACTCCTGAATCAGGTTCGTGAACGTGGGCTGCTCGAAAATGCCGCGTTATTGCCGCAATGGGCAGGTGTCTTACGCGAAAATGTTCGCACAACCATGCCCATTCGCGATTTCACGGTTCTGAATGGGCTAGCGACCCTGGCACGCGAACTACGCCCTGACAACATCCTGCAACTCACAATCAATCCAAACGATGTCGCGATTGCACATGAAGATGGTTCCGATATCTACTGGAATAACGACGATATTGCCGCGCTCGTCGAGCGGTGGAAACAAGGGCCACAGAAGCAATAATGCGCTGAAACAAGGAATAACCTCATGCACACGCCAGATTGGGTTAAACATGCTGTGTTCTACCAGATCTTCCCCGATCGCTTTGCAAAGAGTGCACGTGTAGCCAAACCAACGAACCTTGAGCCGTGGGATAGTGCTCCAACGGCACAGGGCTACAAGGGTGGCGATCTACTTGGGGTTATGGAACATCTCGATCATATTCAGGATTTAGGTGCAACCGCAATCTATTTCACGCCTGTCTTCCAATCAACTGCTAATCACCGCTACCATACTCACGATTATTATCAAGTTGATCCATTGCTTGGTGGCAATTCCGCATTACGCGAGCTGATCGATGCTTGCCATGCGCGTGGGATGAAGGTCGTTCTGGATGGTGTCTTTAACCATACCAGCCGTGGTTTCTTCCAGTTTAACGATATTCTGGAGAATGGCCCACACTCACCATGGGTCGATTGGTTCACCATTGATGGCTGGCCTTTGAGCCCCTATGATGACAGCAAGCCCGCCAATTACCATGCATGGTGGGGGTTGCGCGCACTACCACGCCTCAATACCGAAAACCCACAGGTGCGTGAGTTCATTATGCGCATCGCAGAACACTGGCTCCAGTTTGGTATTGATGGATGGCGGCTCGATGTACCAAACGAGATCAGTGCACCTGGATTCTGGGCCGAATTCCGCCAGCGCGTCAAAGCAGTCAATCCTGAGGCCTATATTCTTGGTGAGATTTGGTCGGATGCAAGCCAGTGGCTTAAGGGCGATCAGTTTGATGCTGTTATGAATTATCTTTGGACCGGCCCAACAATTGCGTTTACCGGTGGTGATCGCGTTCGCGCAGAGCTTGTGCAGGGCCGAGATTACGCTACAACCCCAGCACTATCTGGGGTGGGCTACGCTGAACGGCTCAGTGTGATCCAACAACTCTACCCATCCGAGATCCAACTTGCCCAGCTTAATTTGCTCAATAGCCACGATACAGCGCGCTTGCTTGATATCGTTGGCGGTGATAAAGCCAGTGTTCACTTGGCAACCCTGCTGCTGCTCACATACCCAGGCGCACCATCGATCTATTATGGCGATGAAATAGGGTTGCCTGGCGCGCAAGATCCCGATTGTCGCCGGAGTTTCCCCTGGGAATCCCCGGATCGCTGGGATGCCCATGTTTTAGCCTATCATCGGCAGTTGATTGCACTGCGCCATGCCAATCCTGCATTACGTACTGGTTCATTTCAGAAGGTATATGCCGATGCAAGCGTATTTGCATTTGTTCGTTCACTCAATAACCAGCGGATTCTTGTGGCCGTCAATAGTGCGGAGCAGCCAAACACTATTCAAATTCCCGCGCCAAGCCTCTTCGCAATCAACCAATTACCAAAAGCCTTGTATGGCGAAGCACAAATAAAGGTGAATGGTGCTGGAACGCTTCTGATCACATTACCAGCACGCACAGGCGGCATCTGGGGTGCCTAAGGCTAAGGTAACGTATTCCTCATAACAGTATCCAATTGGTTTTCCATTTGGAGTATGCTATGATCTGTGCCATGTGTTGTTGTGCCTCTACACTACTCTACCAAGGGAATCTATGCAGATCACGCGTAAACAAGTTGGCACGATACTATTCACTATTCAAGCTATTGCCATCCTACTCATGCTGATCGGTCAAATCACCGTAGTGGGAATCGATAACACAGCGATCACAATTGCTATTGCGATGCTGATTACAGTTGCTTTATTCATCGCATATTGGCGCGATTGGGCGCATGCTGGCAACGCGAATGTTATCCTGATGACGCTGTTAGTTGGGCTAGGCACGCCTGAACCATTTGTAACACGTACGACTGCACCGATCACCCTAACGCCACTGGCAGTCGCACTGATTTTGGCTCGACCACGCTGGATTATCATCGCTAGTGTTGGAATTCTCACAATCTATTCGGTTCGTGGTGGCGCAGCAAATAACTATATGAATGCCTATATCGGCGATCTGAGATCGCTTGGTACATTTGTGTTCATGACAGGCAGCCTCTTCCTCAGCCGCCTTGTAGCGGATGCTGCCCAGCGTGTGGCCGAGCACGAAGCTCAACGTGCAGATCGAGCACGCTCAGAAGCTGAGGAAAAAGCTACAGTGCTTGGTCATCAGACTACCGAACTAACGGCGCAAAACTTAGAACAGCGCCGCCTGATCGCACTTGTGGATATTCTGGAGATACCTATCGTTGCATTAGAGGAGCAGGTTCTATTTGCACCACTTGTTGGTAGATTTGATATACGCCGCTTTGATGCGCTTACCAAGCGCTTGCTCGATCAGGTGGCTTCACAGCATGCTGCGTTGGTCGTTATGGATATTAGTGGTATTCCAGAGATGGATGCACACAATGCTGCTGGCCTGCAACGGGTGGTGCAAGCGCTACGCTTACTTGGCTGTGAGGTGCTATTGACTGGATTAAGCGCACAGATTGCCCATACACTTGCGGCCCAAAACATAAATCTCAGTGGTGTCGCAACCCTACGTACCCCTCAGGATGCATTGGCATTCTGGCGCGCGAAACAGCGACTCGTATAGAAAAACGAACACTATTCGTACAATAGGTGCAGCCAGATCTAGACATGATCTGCTATAATCTGATCACGCCTATTTGCAGCACTGGCAATTATCCATATGATTTTATCCTACGCATTGTGCAGTCGGATGAAGAATAAAGGAGCCCCGCATGCGCTTCCCTCGTTCGCTTTTTCTGGTTGCGGTACTGATGGTTGCTGCCCTTGGAACAACCGCCGCACAAGCTCAATCGGATCAGCGCTGCTTCAATGAGACTGGCCAGTGCATCAGTGGACGTATTCGCGAATTTTGGGAGAAGAATGGAGGTCTTACCGTCTTTGGTTTCCCGATCGGCCCCCAACAACAGGAAGCAATCGAAGGAAAGAACCTCCAAGTACAACGCTTTGAGCGTAACCGCTTGGAGCTCCACCCAGAGAATGCACGCCCCTATGATGTGCTACTTGGCCGCCTTGGCGCCGACCGCCTCACCCAGATTGGTCGCGATTGGCAAACCTACCCGAAGAGCGGCAATCAGCCCGGCTGCCGGTTCTTCCCCGAGACCAACCAGAGTGTTTGTGGCACTATTCTACGCGCTTGGCACGCCAATGGAATTGAGATCGACAACAAGAAGGGTAAATCCGAAGCCGAGAATCTCTCGCTGTTCGGTCTCCCACTTAGTGGCATCGTGACTGAAACCAGTAGCGATGGCAAAACCTACCAAATGCAGTGGTTTGAGCGCGCCCGCTTTGAGATCCATCCCGAGAATGCGGCCCCCTATGATGTGCTGCTTGGCCTTCTTGGCAATGAGATCCGCGACTTCAAGCCAGTTGCTGCACCGCCATCCGGACCCAGCATACCAGCATCGGTTAATGCGATCGTGCTACCCAATACCGGGCCGCGTGGCACTGTCTTTATTGCCGCAGGGCGTGGGTTTACACCAGGCGAACGAATCGGCGTCTATATTACTGGCCCGGATCAGGC
>JANLSE010000222.1:0-16704 GCA_031362265.1 Roseiflexaceae bacterium | reverse complement strand
CCAACCTCCTTGCGAAAGGCTGCTCCACCACACACACGCATCGCCAGATCAGTCACCTCAGTGGCAGTCTCACCTGCGGCAGCTTTGACTTCCAGCACGCGTAACATGGCATCGGCCCGTCCGCTCTCCAAGGCAGTGAGCGTGTCCAGCAGGAGCGCGCGAACCATATCAGTCTTGATCCGCATGCGTGCGAGATAGGCCCGAATGGTCGGAAGATCGGCCAGCGACTGACCGAGGTGTTGAAGTTTCGCTCCGCCCACATGTGCGGCGGCTTTGGTGGTGGCCGCTTCCATGGTGCCAATCGAAGCAGCGGCACTCATAAGTTGGAAGTATGGCAACACAATACCCATCATGACATCAAAGCCACCACCATCCGGGCCAAGCATGGCTGTCTTTGGGAGATCAACTCTCGTTGCGGTGACTGGGCTGGAATAGTTGCCACGCAATCCCAGGCCCTGAAATGGTGCCGTAATATGCAGGCCATCGGCATGGCCGGGCACAAGCCAGATCGTGCTGGCACCCTCGACTGCTAAGGGGCGACTTGACCAGACATAGCTATCGACCTGACCAGCGGACGTCGCCCAACTCTTGTGTGCATCCAGTTGCACCCTCCCATTTTCTGGAACAGCACTACTGACTGGTGCCCAGAAATGGCTTCGCGAACCAGCTTCTGAAAAAGCTAAGGTCGTGAGATGCCGACCTGCTGCAATTGCTTCGCGCACATCGCGCGGCCCATGGGCTTCGATCACAGCGGCACCAGCATAGTGCATACACACGACCATTGCTGTTGACGCACATTCCTGCGCCAAGCGCTCGATCACCAGTGCTGCAGCTCGATGGCCATAGCCCAAACCACCAACCTCTTTGGCACTGATCAAGCCCAACAAGCCAGCGGAACCAAGTGCTTCTAGCGCGGCATGCGGAAAGGTGCCATTCTGATCGATTTCAGTAGCATTCGGGGCAACTACATTGGCAATCACCTGTTCGAGCGACTCGACATACGGCAGCGCTTGATCGAGAGCAGTTGCAGTCATGAGATTCTCCTTCTGCTAGATTACTTGATCACATGCAGCGTAAGCTTCGGGAATTGAGCATTGTCGTAGCATTCGTTACTAGCAGCAAAGAACGCGAATTCATAATCGCCAGGTGGCGTCCCAGCGGGAACAGTGAATGAGCTACTGAATACCCCACCAGCTCCTGGTGTCAGCAAGGCCAACCGCCCAAGTTGTGGGCTCGCCGCAAAGACCTCATCGGAGAGGCCACCCTTGCCACCATTGGCCGAAAGCGTAAACGTCACGCGCTGCCCAGGTGCTACCGTGTCGTTTGAAACGCTTGGATTGGTCACTTGCGGCTCGCCCGCCGGATCGTTGAGCTGAAAGGTTGTGAAATTGTAGGTATAGACTTCACCAGGCTTGAGCACAATATGCAAATTATCATCATAGATACTGTTATGGTAGCGATAGCCACGACCCGTAAATCCAAACACATCGGCTGGTTTGTTGGCAGGCACATTGTTTACAGTGTAATGCCCATCTGCTCCTGTCGTCGTGGAAAGCTTGAGGCCCTTGTAGCCAACGACAATATAGACGTCAGCAAGTGGTGCACCAGTATCTCTGTCGGTAACCATTCCCACAATGGTGCCTGTTGATGGTGGTGCAGGAACTGCGGTTGGTTTGGGAACAGCCGGTGCTGTGGTGGCGGCTGGCACGTTGGTCGGCTCAGGTGCCTTGGTTGGTTCTGGCACTGTGGTGGCGACTGGTGCGCTCGTCGCAGCCGGTACGCTGGTCGCGATAGGTGCTGTCGTGGCTGCACTATTAGTGGTATTGTTTCCGGCACAAGCACCCAAAAGCAGACTCATTAGTCCTATGGTTCCCCACAAGGTCAGCGTGCGCCGACCATAGTTTGGTGTGCGCGAAATATTTATATGTTGCATTAGCGCGGCAAACTCCTATATGTTCAGGCCTGTTGGTTTGATGGTCTTATCTAACCAGACGCGAATAAGCTGACAATTACGCAATTCTTACAAGATGATGAACAGACCTTCCAGGATCAGTTTGGGCTATGCACCGTTGGGCCATCATGGATGTTTTCTGTACCAAAGATCACTGCTGGCTCGACTGTTGTGAACCAAACTACTGTGATTCGCTGTTGAATCGCGCCAGGAAATGGTGTCGTTTGGGCATTGCGCCCATATGGATCGCAGAACCAAATCTGCGGGCCAGTGCTATTCAGGATCATGTTTTGGTTGACGAATAGCTCGCGTTGATTTCCCCGAAAAGGGCTATCCGAATCGTTCCATTGAACCTCAGGATGACGTTGCAGAAAAAGGCATGCCACATGCGTTGGTGTGGTTATCTCACGACATCGATCAACAGAGCGACCAAGGTTCTGGGGTGTATTGGGCGCGAAATAGCGAGTTGGATTGAAGACCGCAAAATGTGGGTTGAACATAGCGATCATACGTTGATCGGTCGTCAAGATTTGGGTGTTACTGAGCCAATTCTCATAGACAGGATGGACATGATCGAAACATTCGGCTGATGGAATGATCCGGGCACTCTCCGCGTTGCCGAAGGTATTGGTTGCGCTACTGAGCTTCACGATCTGCCGATCATTCGCGCCGCACGAAACGACGAACTCGCCAGAATGCCCAAACGCCGCCAACAGCATAATATCAAGCTGGCGTCCATCTCTATTCCGATAATGGTACTGCAGCTCATGCAGATTATTTGTGAATGCATCTGGCGAGTGTGTGCCTTGATGAAGCTTCACCAGCAGGCTACCGCCGCGACTATCGTCATTAATGACAAACACTTTATTGCCAACATGATCTTCCTTACGCCGCCCCTCAATCGCATTCACATAGCCAAATGGCGGCATCCCAACCTCACCAAACAGTACAGAAGTGCGTGGATCATCGCCATGCTCATGATCAAAGGTGCAGCTATACTGCTCATCAATCGGTGGATGCCAAGTTGGATACCATCGCCCATCTAGCCCCTGTACCGTGTAGGAGTCATGCACCCACGCAGGGCAAGGCCGACCACGGATGGGTAACTCATGGGCAGAATTCGTTGGGGGATTCTGAGAATTAACTGCTGGCCTCGTACACCCTACCAGGAGTAACGATGCCACCAATACAGTGAATATCTCGTATGCGTATCGCATGACCTACCTCGTTTGATCGAACATATACTGCACAAGGGTAACGCTTGGATGTGCGAACACCGTACTGCATGTGCAGCGATAGGTCATTCGCGCTCCCGATTAATCTGCGAAATCTGCGGATAAAATGCCGGATACGATCCAACCCTTAGCCGTGATGAGTATAATTCGGCCTCCGCTATGTATGATAGCACGTTCCAACAGGTCAACACGTTGGTTGCCTGTTCGTCCAGCACGAGCATTTTCTCAAATGAGGCATTCATTCGTGTAAACTTGAACGCAAAGCGTTAGACTCTCGTAACAACTTAATAAGTTTATGCCTCTACGCTGGAATTATTCCATAAGACACCACAGCCAAAAACCCAACAAGGTATGACGATACATACTCGTCCTTGGAAACAGCAGTTTGCAGCGGCCATGTGACAGCGTAACGCTCGCCACGCTGATCATCTTTGACAGGGCGATTCGTTGGCTGTATGGTTGGTTCGCTCGGTGACAACGTAGCAATAGCTTATGATTGCATTCAACAATAAACTCAGCAGCCGAGCCACCATCGTGCTGCCGTACATTGTATTTGTCGTCGCGTTGGGATTGTATGTGCGCACCAGCGCACCTTCACTACTTACTGGCGATCAGGCCGAACACCAAATGGTAGCCGTGCTGGTTGGTGTCCCTCATGCGACTGGCTACCCATTCTTCACGGTGGTCAATGCGCTCGTTGTTCATCTCATCCCACTTGGTGATGCAGCACGGCGCGTAACACTCACGACGGTTGTCTGGAGCGCGCTTGCAGTGACAGCAGCGTTCCTGGTTGCACAACGGATCAGCGCTTCCGCTTGGGGTGGGCTGGTTGCCGCAGTAACGCTCGCGGTTTCACCACGCTTTTGGTCACTTTCAATTATTGCCGAGGTGTATACCCTTCAGGCGCTGTTCATCCTGTTGATCTGGCGAGTGCTGCTCGCTTGGTGGGCAGCACCGCGTAATGATCGCCTATTGAGTTACCTGGCTATCCTGATCGGTCTTGCAATCACCCATCATGGGAGTTTCATCCCAATTGTGTTGCCAGCGCTGATGGTAACTATACTTCCACCACTTTGGCGTATGACCTGTGTCAGAGTTGAGCAGGTTGGCTGGTCGACTATTCGCGATCTAATCGGACGGCCATTGCTGTGTTTCGCACTTGGCCTGACGCCCTGGCTGTATCTGGTTGTTCAGTTTGTGTACTACCAGCCATTCGATTACTATCGCAGCCAGGGCCTGCCCTACCATTACTACTGGGGTAATCCCGCGAGTTGGGGCGATGTTGTCAATCTGGCGTTGGGAGCTGGCTTTCGTGCGAAGATCTTTACGCATGAGTGGGCTCAGTTCCCATCATTGCTTCTCCACGCCGGAGATATACTGCTTGGTGAGCTGTCGTGGAATGGGCTGGCGCTGGCGTTAGTCGGGTATGGGGTACTGCTGTGGCGTGATCGCCGCAGTGCCTCAATGAGCGGTATCATCTTTGTGAGTGCGGTATTGTTTGGCATTAATGTCGCTGGTGATGTGCCAAAAGCGCCGGTGTATTTTCTGCCAACCTATGTCGTCGCTAGTGTCTATGCTGGTGTTGGCGCAGCATGGCTTTTGGGCGAACTGCGCCGAAGGATGCCATCCTTCCTGCAGATCTTGCCCACGCTCTTGCTCATCGTGCTGGTGGGCCTGCCACTCGACCGTGGGTGGTTATCGTTTGATCGTACTGATCGCTCGGCTGAGCACGCGTCGCGTGAGAATGCGGCGGGAATTCTGGCTATCGTGGAGCCACATGCCGTTGTTCTGTGCCGCTGGGAAGAGTGTATGCCAATCGAATACCTTCAGCTGGTTGAGCACCAACGTCTCGATGTGCAGGTCGATCAAACCGAACCCGAAGATGGCATTAGTTGGGCCGACCGTGCTGCACTATACTACCCACAACGGCCGGTCTACGCGATCCAGTTCAATCAACAGCTTGCGGCGCGTTACCCGATCTTTCCAATATCAGAGACGTTCGATCTCTGGCAGATCCGCATGTTCAACTGAAGCAACGCACGTATCAGTTTTCATGATTCACAGCTTTCAAGTAGCGGTGCTACGTGGCCGGTAGAGAGGAGGCGTGTGTGACATATGCGCGGTACACACGCCAGAGCGTTGCAATTGCACAGGCAATGCTGATCAGCAGAAGGAGTGTTGTCCATAACGGGGGTGGTAGTGGAGTGAAAACCGGGCGCAAGGTCAAGAAAAAATCAACCGCCAGATGCAGCCAGAGTGCCACCAAGCAAAACCAGGGTAGTATCGTTTGGGCCAGCCAATCCTGTGGTAGGAGCACCGTTGGCACAAGCGCCCACAGTACATACCAATGTTCGAACCAGAAACTCCCAACCACGAGGTACGTTAAGATGAGGATCGTCATTCGTTGCCAAAGCCAAGCATCACTATCAAGTTGCTGCCTCTGCTCGCACCAAAATCGCCAGAGCTGGCGAACGGCGAGCAAACAGAACAAGAGTATGGCTGCTTGAGTCGTGATTCGCCAGGCGGCAACCTCTGTCCAACCAAAAACGGTCTGCAAAAGCCAGTACACTACAAAAGCAAATGAGTTTGCCAAGAACCGTACGCGCTCCCCAAGCATCGGTTGCAGTGTTGCCCAACCACCAAGCGGTGCATAGAGCAACCAGGAGATCGGCACAATTATGAAACAAGCGATACTACTCTGCCAGATCGCACGCCGCCAACCAGACTGACGAGCGATATGGAGTACAAAGAGAGGCATAATCAGAATCATGATCAGTTTGACATGCACGGCCAGCATCAGTGCGAGCAGTCCCCAGACCCAACGCTGCTGTTGGAGGAACCACAGCCCAACGAAGACAAGCAGCAGCATCAGCATGTCATTATGAGCACCAATTGCTGTTGCGGTAAGGAGCAACGGGTTCCAAAACCAAGCCATCAATGCGGCTGGCACATGCTGTGGATTCCGATGATGGACGAGTGCTGCGATTGGGATGCCACACAACCCAGTCAGACTTATTGCTAACAATCGATAGCCAATAATAGAAACAGTAAGTAGTGTATTGCCCTGACTGATTGGTATTGCCATCAAACGTATGAGTGCGGTTACCGCACTACTCTCATACTCCCAAAGTGGCCCATAGGTATCGACATTATGCATCCAATGGACATACTCAGCGAATGGTTGGTCTGCGACGTGGGCTGGTACGATCGTCAATGGACTCAGCCCATACAGCGCGAGCATACGCCCACGGAACAGATAATCAAAAATATCGGTCGAATCACCGGGATAGGCACTCAAGAGCACACTACTGGAGAGCATCCATCCGCCAAGCACGATACTGATCAATTGCCACGCTGGTAGCGGAGAACCGTGTGCGCGTAGCGCAATCCGCAACGCTAGGACATAGCAAAGCGTTTCGAGCGTATAGACAATCGCGTGCAATATAGCGGCATCCGGCGCAAAATGTGTTAGGATTGCCCACGATGCACCTGGGTAGTTCAGACCCACAACGAGCGGGTAACGTATCGTAATGCCCACGCTATACAGCAATGCGCTGATAAGCACCAGCCCCAAGAATGCGCGGCGATGCATTGTTGGCCCATTCGTCATTGAGATGCGCCCGTTATGTGAACCACCACAGAGCACGTGCCAAGCGATTGCGCGCAGCAGCACCGGCAAATCGTGGGCGCAGGATACTATCAAGGCCAAAGATGCGTCCGGGAGCTAGGCCAAACAGAAGGATCGACAACAATACCATTAAGAGGTAGCTCCATTCCCATTCAGGAGGAATAGGAATTCCCGCGAGACCAATCATCAACTGAGCAGAGAGACCAATCGCGACCAGCGCCCCCAAGCGACTGAATAAGCCCAACAGCATGGTGATAGCAATCAGCGCTTCGCTCGCGAAAATCAAATAGCCAAACCAGCGGATGTTCGGCTTAACAATGAGGTCAATAAACAGGCCATTGAGTCGAGCGATTGGGCCAATCGGCACAGTCAAAATGGTTCGATCGCGCTGAGCATAGACCGATTCAATCCCGATCCAATCGCACAGGCCACTGGTGCGCTGCAGTATTCCGCTGGTGTCGGCTCTGGTAAACATATAATCCGCACCACAACCGAACGATGGTGGGATCTTCCAGCCAAGTTGCGTCAGAAATAGCACGCCCAAACCCAAGCGTGCCAGTACAATGACCACCTGTTGCAGCCGTCGTTCCCAACCGGATGGTGTAAGAACCATCGCCGCTGGCTCAGGCAGCACAGGTTGTTGGTTTATCGGCATACCAATGCTCCTAACGGTAATACATGTCTGGTCGCTACGACAGAGAGCATAACGGTAACACGTCAACACATTGTCCACATGATAGCACATTGATTATGACCATCGAAAACCCGCCTCACTGCACGCGATCAAGCGCAACGGCTGGAGGCGGGTTTTCGATGGTCACGGGGCAAGGAAAGTCATACACGTATTGTTAGGAACGTCTATTTCAGTATTGAGCGTATGTGGACGCCATACACGCCAATACCTATGCCGGCTTCATGCCTGCAACGACGATATAGCCGAGGTATGGCACGGCACGGTTCATGCGTGGCATGAGCCAAGCCAGTTTCTTCAGATAGGACAAGCGGGAGCATGCGCGGCCCATGATCGCTAGGCTGTTTGCAATCCCTTCGTCGCGCATGAATCCTGCTGGTGTCATCATCTCGAACGGCCCAGATAGTACCTGGACATCATGCAGGCCAGCCTCCTGATAGATCTGCACCCAATCGTCCAACGTATCGAAATTCATGCCAGGGCAGACTTCGCCCAGGAATATCTGCCGCGCCTCAGGCGTCGGCGGTGTGCGCCACAAAAACTCGGTCGTGAGGACACGCCCTCCTGGTCGGCAGACCCGCACCAGTTCTTTGGCTGCCTGTGGCCGATCAACAAACATTGTTACGGCCTCGGCAAGGACGCAGTCAAAACTATGATCGGCGAACGCGAGCGCCAGAATATCGCCCTGCTCGACGGTGATCGTATCTTCTAGGCCAGCAGTGCGGACGTTGGCACGAGTGCGGGCGAGCATGCGGGGGGCGATGTCGACGGCCGTCACCAGCGCCTGAAAGCGGCGTGCGATCTGTATCGCGGTCGTTCCCACACCACAGCCAACATCTAATACCAACTGGTTGGGCTGCACATCCGCCCGCTGCAGTAACGCTTCGGTCGAATGCCGCCCACCGGGATGAATCACACGCTTACCGAGCATGGCCATGAGTGCATAGGGATCGAGCTGCTCGACCTCCATGGCGGTGAGTCGTGGCAATGTCGAGATACTCATCTGGCACTCCCTTCTTGAACATGGGCTTATTGGTTGAAGGAACACGGAACTGGTCGGCGACGGCAGGCACCTGAGCACACCCGTCGCCGCCGACATTCGTGGATGCGCTCAGTTCGCAATTATTGTGCTGTGCTCCGTAGAGTACGTGTCAGAAACTTAACGTCTGTGCGCCGTTCACGAGTGCTTCGACAGCGGTTGCCGCGCCAATGATCTGTGCGCCCGCCACCAAATGCTCTGGTGTAATACCGCGTGGCTTGGCACAGGCGCTACACACCCAAATGTGTCCACCATTGGCAGCGAACTTCTGGATCAGATCGTCTAAGGGCTCAAACCCATTGGCCTGCAACCCCTTCGTGTAGCCCTGTGTGGCGATCCAGACTCCCTCGATGGTCAGCAAAAGCGTCGCCTCCTGCCCAGAGTTGACCGCCACATTCCCGACGAGCAAGGCCAGCGAGGCGCGCTCGACATCATCCTTACCGTGTGTATTGTGAATCATGACATGTCCCATCGGATGCCTCCTATAGGTTCTTAGTTTCTCGATCACAACGCCACGTGACCGCAACTTCCGACCCAGCGTTGCCGGTCAAAGCTGTCCTCAGTCCTTCCGTCGAATCAGGTAGTGCGCCCCATCACGCGTAATCAGTTCATGTCCGACCATGCGACACCACGCCGGCAGATCGGTCGCCACACTTGGGTCAGTAGCGCGTACCTCCAGGGTTTGGCCGGGGGTGAGACGGCGCATCTGGGCAGCGATATCATCCAGCGAACCATCGGCACATCCCCGGTCACCAGCATCGTAGAAGGCATCAGCATTCAGGAGTGCGCTGGGTTGGGTAGGAATTACACAGGTCAGCGCCGCAAGTGCCGCAGCCCACTCCTCGTCATTGGTAGCCTTGCGCGCACGGAAGTTGATCCCTAAGGTACCGAAGTTGGCCGCACTACTTGATTGCGCTGCGCCGCTGAAGACATCGGCGCGCCAGGTGATCGCGAAGTCGACAAAACCAGCGGCCACGACCGTGGCCTCAAGCTCTGCGTCCAGCAGAGCCCCAGCGATTCAGCCAGTCCAGAGATCGATCTGGTGTTTGGCGCTCTCCGGCACGGCCTTCTGTACGATGATATCGCCAATCTGTAGTCGACCATCTGGCTTGAGCACGCGCGCCATCTCGCGCAGCGCGGCGGACTTATCTGGGAACAAGTTGAGCACACCATTGGAGATGATCACATCAGCCCAGTTCTCCGGGATCGGCAGTGCCTCGGCATATCCTTGACGGAACGTGACCTGCTCCAATCCAACCTCAAGCGCACTGTGTTCGGCCTTTGCAAGCATCGCCGGGGTCATGTCCACCCCAATGACCCGTCCACCCGGCCCGACCATGCTGGCCGCGATCAGGCTGTCAATACCAGCACCACAGCCGACATCCACCACATGCTCGCCAGGGCGCAGCGCACCAAGGCGAAAGGGGTTGCCAGTACCAGCAAAGGACTCAATCGATGCCTCTGGAATGCCAACTAGCCAGGCAGCGTCATAGCCGAGCAGGCGTGCCAGCGGATGTCCAGTATGGAAGTGGAAGCCTTGGGTAGGATGCAGAGCCACCTCGGTATACTCAGCCTGGATGGCCTGGCGCAGCGCACCGAGATCAACGTCGATCGATGATGGCAAGGGAATGGTCATCACATACCTCCTCTACACATGTTTCGTGTGCCAGTGCGTCGGCACGTCCGTCCGTCAGCGTTCCTTTCCGTTGGTCGTCGGATCGCGGTTGGCCAGGGGATAACCGGTCAGTTGCCATTCGGCGACCCCTTCTTCCAAGCGCGCTCCGTGCCGTCCACTAGCAATGATCAGTTCAAGGGCTTGATCCGCATACACACACAATCGACCGCGACAATAGGTGACGATCAGCGTATCGGTTGGAAGTTCATCAAGTCGATCCGGCAGTTCAGCAAGCGGAATAGAGCGTGCGTCGGGAAGGTGCCCTGCCACATATTCCAAATGCGGACGGACGTCCAGGAGCACCACGTCCTGCGTGCCGAGACGCCGATAGAGATCTGCTATCGATAGTTGCATGAACTCGTGCCGATGCGGCCGATAGGCGTCCAATGCACGATCCATCTCACCGAGTTGATGCTCGGCGACCGTATGGAGTTCGATCCAGAGCCGCGCCACCGCTGGATCTGCGATGCGATAGCGAATGCTACTACCCTGCCGTTCACCAACAACCAGCCCAGCACGCTTCAGACGCTGGAGGTGCTGCGACGCATTGGCAATACTCATCGCACAGGCGTTAGCAAGTTGCTCGACGGTGCGCGGTGCCTGCACCAACAAGTCGAGCAGTTCAAGCCGGTGTGGGTTGGCGGCAGCCTGTGCAACCTGCGCAACCACTGTGTAGAGGGCTTCTTTGGCTTCACGAGCAAGCGACATATTCAATCTCTCAATTATTCAATAGATCTATTGAATAATTGAGAGTATACACCTGACTCTGGCAGTTGTCAAGAGGGTGTTGAGGGGAGAATGATAGCAATACCGAAATCGAAGGGCCATTGACGTATGCCTACCGCCACTACACCTAGTCTACTCGAATCTTGCGGAGTGTACCGTTGTTGTTCCACGGCTTCAGCAGGCCGATTAGGTGAAGCTTATGACCGTGGTATTGATTGGGGCTACCAAAAGTGATATGGGCATTTTGCGGTAATGTGGGGTCGAACTGGTGACACCGCACAGCTCGAATATGAAACCGATTGAGCTGCCCTGGGCGGATAAAGTGCTCTTGCGTAAACGAGCAATTGTTGAGTCGATCATTGACCAGTTGAAGAACATCTCGCAAATTGAGCATACCCGCCGCCGCAGCTCAATCAATTTTCTGGTCAACCTGGTTTGTGGTTTGATTGTCTATTGTCGTCAGCCCAAGAAGCCATCGTTGCACCTCGATGCTCGCCCATCTTTGATGGCCGCTTAACCCGAACTGACGTTAGATAGGTTCTAATGCCTTCAATGCTGCGCTTATTCGGGCTACATCTGGCATTGCCCCCATTTCTTTAAATGTTGTTAAAGCACCAGAGAAATGTTCCCGTGCTCCAGCGGAGTCCTTCTGGTTTTGTGCCAGTTCGCCCAACTCGAACAAGGTGCACCCGATTTGCCAGTGGGTGTCCAGCTCACGAAACAGCGCCAACGCCTGATTCAGGCGGGCTTCGGCCTCGGCGTACACACCTACCAACCGGTGCATCACGCCCCAGGCACGCTGGACCTTCGCCTGAAACAACGTATGCCCATACCGTGCTGCCGCTTCTTCAGCGAGCGGTACATACTGCCGCAGCGCGGCCGCATCGCGTTGCTGTGCCGCCACGTCGGCCAGCATGGTGTACAGGTTGTGATCGAAACATCCCAGGCTCCGTGTGCCGGAGGGTTTCTTGATTGCCGCTTCCAAGTGCTGCCTTACGAGAGCGAACTCGCCCTCCGCCATCAGCGGATGACATATTCAGTAATGTTGGCCACGTACCCAGTGTTCGAGCGGCCCGGCGCTGCCGGCCATGAAGTTATAGGCCGCGTCTCGTTGCATACTGGCCTGATCAAATTCGCCACGTAGTGCATGGACAGTGGCGGAGAATGCGCTTAAGGCGCAGGTAGTTCCAAGCCGTTCAGGAGGATAACGTCGTTGAAGGTCTTGCAATGTTTCATCAAGCTTGAGCACCGCATCCCACCGATCCAAGGCGAGATAACACTCACTCTGTTGCGTCAGTGCATCCACACGTAGAGCAATTGCCTGCAACTGCATAGCAAGGTCGTAGCTCTCCTGATAATAGGAAATGGCCTGCGTGTATTCGCCCACAGACTGCATAGCAACGCCAACATTCCTGAGGATTTTGAGACGTTCGCGCAGATCGGTAAAGCGCGGATCACGGCTGAGGGCCGCTCGCTGGAGTGAGATCTCGGCATATTCGCGCAAGCGCCCCTGATTATAAAAGGCATCGGCCAGCGCGGCGAGTGCGGCGGAGAGTTCAACCGGCGCATCTAGCTGTTCGGCCAGCGCCACCGCCGTCCGTGCGTAATCTTCGGCCGCGCCCCAATCGGGAAACCGAGAGAAGTCCCCCTTGGCGCAGGAAAGCGTAGTCATAAAGCGAACTGTCTCCAATTGCGGCGGTTCCTCTTGCACCTGGTGCCACATTGTTTCCAGGCTGGCCTGTGCGGCTTCGCGTGCGAGCGACACGGCCTCGAGTTGCTCAAGGGCAAGAGCCGTTCGGAATTTCATCTCGAAGGCAGTTTCGATGATCTGGCGGTGCAGGCGGGCTGCCACAAAGTTATCCACACCCGCTCTATTGTGCCACTCATCCAGCGCCACCTGGTACACTGAGACGGCTTGGACACCTTTATTGAGCAGACGGTAAATGTTAGCCAGCTCTTCCAGTACGGCGAGGCGCATTTCCGCATGTTCGGCAGGGGTCAGTTCCAGGATCGCCCGCAAATGTTGCGTGACTTCTTCGTATGCATACTTCGCTTCGGCCTGGCGTGCGGCTTGCCGCGAGTAGTCAATTGCTTTAGCCAGTAAGTGCGGTTCAGGATGTGGCTTGGCCACAACCTGTCGCCAGTGATGCGCCAACAAGGCGTAGAAGGGAGTCAATTCGTCCGCATATGTCTGTTCGTACCACTCCGCCACCACCTGATGGAGTTGCCGGCGTAGCGCATAAGCCATCAGATTGTAGGCGACCTCCTGCGTAATACCGTGCTTGAAGATGTAGGCCAGTATAATGGACCCCATAATCTGGACATTCAATCAACCTGAGGGCCGAACACATCAATAATGAAAAAGTCTTACACTGCCAGCTTCAAAGCCCAGGTCGTTCTGGAACTTTTGAAGGAAATCAAACCGCTCAACCAACTGGCATCTGACTATCAGATTACTCCAACCGTCTTGCGCGAATGGCGACAGGCTGCGCTGAAGGGCTTACCAGAAGTGTTCAGCCAGCGTGACTCCATCACCGAGGTACGTGCCACCTATGAACGTCAGTTGGAGGAATTGTATGCCGAGATCGGGCGACTGACGACCCAAGTCTCGTTTCTGAAAAAAAAGTTGCCATCCTAAGCCATGCCGAGCGGCGCGCCCTGGTCGAGGACAACCCCGCCGCCTTGCCGCTCAGGACGCAAGCGGAGCTGTTGGGAATCAGCCGCAGCAGCCTGTATTATCAGCCCGTCCCGCCATCGCCGGAGGAGGTGGCGATCAAACATCGGCTGGACGAACTCTATACCAAATACCCGTTTTATGGCGCACGTAAGCTGCAGGTACTGCTCGCAGAGGAATTTGGCAGCAGCAATCGCAAGCGGGTGCAACGCTATATGCGCGATATGGGGATTGTGGGGATCGCGCCGGGGCCGCAGCTGAGCACGCCAAACCTCCAGCATCGGATCTATCCCTACCTGCTGCGCGGGGTGACGGCGCAGGCACCCAATCATATTTGGGGGTGCGATATCACCTCTATTCGTCTGCGCAGTGGCTGGCTGTATGTAGTCGCCATTATCGATTGGTATCGTCGGTATGTGATCAGTTGGCAGCTGGACGATACCTTGGAACTGGGATTCGTCTTGGAGGCGATTGCGGCAGCCCGCAGCGTGGCACAACCGTTGATCTGGAATACCGACCAAGGCAGCCATTGTACCAGTCCGCAGGTCACCGAGCCGTGGCTTGCCAGTGGTGTCCGCGTGAGTATGGACGGGAAAGGACGGGCATTGGACAATATCTTTACTGAGCGTTTGTGGCGGAGTGTCAAATATGAGGAGGTCTATCTCAAGGACTATGCCAGTCCACGTGAGGCACGGGAAGGGTTAGCGGCCTATTTCACCTTCTAGAATACCGAGCGCCCACACCAAGCGCTCAAGAACGCCCGTCCCGTCGCGTGGTATCACCCACAGGAGGAAAAGCCATTGAGCGTGGAGGGGCATCCAACCCGGCAACCGGATGGGCAGTGGCAACCTGGTGTGGCATACGAACCATCGCACGCAACAACCATGGTGGAGGGATGCGCAAGGTGTCAATCGTTTTTCTTGGGCAAGAAAGGAGCCCACACGGATTTTAGGCAAAATGAGTGTCCTTGACAATGGGTCCACTATACATAGTCAGTTGGGGTATCTATCACCGTCGGAATTCAAACAAGCCTGGCTCGCAGATCAGGCAAAGCAGCAGGATTCTCTCATTGCTACTTGACTAGATCGTGGGGGGCATGACACACAACAGCGGAGAGCTTCCGAGAGTGCGTTCGCCAGCAGTATCAAAGTTGCGTAAGAGCCATGAAATCGGGTGAGTCCCACTCCCAGGCACGAAGAGCACCAGCGCGTGGGGTTGTGGTTGGAGCAAGTGTCATGCCGCACCTCCCACCACCGTAACAACGGGCGTACCAGTAGGCACCAACATCCCGCTACACGTAGCGACATCTGCTTGTGATACTACTGCGGCTTTCTGACACTGAACAACACGCACAAACCACGGTAGAATGCTGTATGCTATATACTCGACATATGCCACAATCGGGTACGAAAAGAGTGTTATAGTATGCGGTATTCTCTGCCTTATCATAGACAATTAAGGGTGCCAGCCGAGCCCAAGCGCACGGGCGGCTCTCCTGTGGCGGTGATGTGCTTGTAGGTTTGGAGGTGCGCATGTGGGAGCAACAATCGCGGTAGTTGGTAGCTTTGTGGTCGGTCTGACTGTACGATTGCCACGCATGCCCTACCTAGGCGAGTCGCTCGTCGGCGATCTGTTCGATATGGGGCCGGGCGGCAAGGGAACGAACCTCGCGATTGCGGCCAAGCGGCTTGGGGCAGAAGTGCGTCTGCTCACACGCGTCGGTGATGACGCATTCGCGGAGATCGCCTTTGCGTTGTACGCCGCTGAAGGGATCGATACACGCTACGTTATGCGATCGCCTGGCGCACAGACGGCCGCGGCGCTCGTGTACCTGCAGCACTCTGGTGAGCATACCATCGGCGTCTATTGTGGCGCGAACTGGCTGCTCACCCCAGCCGATATCGCGGCGGCCGAGGAGGACATCGCACGGGCGCGCGTGCTGGCGACCCAACTCGAGATCATCGACGCAACGGTTGCCGCCGCCGCGTTGCTCGGCCGCCACCACGGGCTTACGGTTCTGTTGAACCCAGCGCCAGCGCGCCCATTGCCGGCCGACATCCTGCGTGCGATCGACATCCTGACCCCTAACGAGAGCGAGGCACGCCTGCTCGTCGGGTTGAGGCCAGACGATGACTCCGTTGGCACAGCGGAGATCGGGCGTAAGCTGCTGGATGCTGGGCCGCGTGCAGTGGTCGTTACACTCGGCGCGCAGGGCTGCCTGGTGATTCAGCCGGATACTGAGCCGCTCGCACTACCAGCCTACCCGGCGCAGACGGTGGACACGGTTGGTGCTGGCGATGCGTTCAATGGTGCGCTAGCGGTCGCGCTGGCGGAGGGGCGCGCGTTGGCGGATGCCGCACATTGGGCAAATGTCGCCGCTGCACTCTCGACGCAGGCGTTTGGCTCAATCTCGGGCCTACCACGCCGCGATATAGTGAATAAGTGCGCAACAGAGTGGCGATATTGATGAGCATTGCGAGGACTCGTAGCTACTCCCCATGCTCCGAGCGCTGATAATCGTCCTCGTAGCGCGTGATATCGGCCTGCTGCCAGTTGCCGAACGCAACCTCAAGCACACGTACACTTGGCCCAGCACTGCTAAGCCTATGTTTGGTTTGCGCAGGAATCCAGATCTCATCACCGACCCGTGGATGTAGCAATTCGTCACCGATCTGGACGATTGCGCCCTCGTCTAGGACAATCCATAGCTCAGCCCGGCCAGTATGCGACTGTAGGCTCAGCTTGTGGCCTGGTTTGACTTCCATCAGGCTCGCCGTTACATCCTGATTGAAGGCGTACTGCTTGAACGACCCCCAGGGCCGCTCGACCAGCGCCACTAGCGGCATGTTTTCAGGGATGGGCTTGGTGACATAGTCTTTCAAGGGGCCTCTTTTCCGTTCAATGAACAGGAGTAGTCCATTTTAACACCGTGTATGCAGATGTGTAGGCGGCCTTCATTTTGGGCTATATACCAGGCCATTTACCTCGTATCGAGCAGACTATTCACTCACTGAAGCCATCGGCATTTTAGCGTATACTATACCAAGAGTGCTATGTTGTTTGTCTAATAAGGTCTCTATGTATA
>JANLSE010000572.1:0-3431 GCA_031362265.1 Roseiflexaceae bacterium | reverse complement strand
CATGTCGATCAGGTAGCGGATCTGCGTGGCTTTGCTGAATGTGGCACCGAACACCGCCCGAATTTTGCCAATAGCGCGCCAATCGCTTCGGATTTGGATGCCAATGGCACACTTGAATTGATTGTGGTTGGCGATGTGTATAACTGTGATCTAGGCGACCCAGATGGCGATATGTATCAGATGCCCTGGATTCTCAATCTGGATCGCACCCGCTGGAGTGGGGCTGGCTTTAATTGGCTAACTATTCCACCAGATCCTGGCACCCGCCCGCTCTCACAGGACTTTGATCTAATCCAGAATGCGGTGATGAACGCAGTCAGTGCCGATTTGGATGGCGACGGGTATAATGAGATTCTATTCCCCTCATACGATGGCAAACTGCATGTCTATCGCTTGAACAAAACACGCCCAGGCAACTGGCCATTCGATGTTCCTGGCAGCGGTATTCGCTTCGCTTCCGAGCCTGTGGTTGCGGATCTCGATAATGATGGCAAGGCCGAGGTGATCTTCAGTTCCTGGCCAGAAAATGGCGGCGGGCGGCTTGGCCAACTTCACATCCTCGATTATCAGGGCAACCAGCTCTATGCTGTCGATCTGCCTGCACCACGCGGAGATGATTGGAATGGTGGGCTTGGTGCACCTACCCTGGCAAATATTGATAGCGATCCCGATCTTGAGGTGGTACTGGGCACCGTATCAAGTGGCGTCGTTGCCTACGATTTGCCTGGCAGTGCGAATGCGCGTGTGCTATGGGGCACCGGGCGTGGCAATCTACGCCGTACGGGGGTGGCTGCATCCGAGCAGGAATTCTCGCTCCACATGACATCCGGTCAGGGCAGCAGTGCTCCCGGTGCAGGTATTTCTATCCCATTCAAATTAACCCCAGGCGATGCGCCGGCCATCGCGGTTGATTTGTCTGTCAGCGTGACACCACCTGGCCCAACGGTTTCACTCACAACAAACCAGATAACCCCACCTGGGACAGTGAACATCAATTTCAGCGATAATCACAGCGCAGGGCAACTTAAGCCTGGAGTGATCTATACCGTCCAAGTAACCGGAGTTGGTGGCGGAAAGACCCATATCCAACAGGTGAAGGTACTCGTCGGAGGATACCAGGTATCGCTGCCGAAAGTAGCGCGCTGAACGGTGGAGCGATGGAGCATTGAAGCATTGAAGCATTGAAGCGATCGAACGCAAGCCTGTGTCTCCGTGTCTCTGTGGTTCTGTGGTTCTGCGGTTCTGCGGTTCTGCGGTTCTGCGGTTCTTGCGCTATTTACTCAATCGCGTCCTGTTGCTCGCGAAGGAACAGCAGAAATGCGCGCGCCATCTTCTGCTGTTCAGGGTTAAGCCCATCGTAGAGTGAGAGAATCGCACTACGCTCGCGGGTGGTTTCAGAGAATTTGTAGCCATCCTCTTTTGCCGCCTCGCTAAGCATATCGAAGGCAGTAGTACGAAAGGCGGCCGCAAGCCCCTCAATTTCCGTGATTCGTGGGCTACTGGTTGCGTTCTCCAAGCTACCAATATAGCTCCCACTGACATCAATTTTCTTGCCCAGATCGGCTTGCGTCAGCCGGTCGCGCTGGCGTTTGCGCTTAATAACCTCACCAATTCGCTCATTGAGTGTAGCCATATGGTTGCTCCATCTATTTCACTACGTACTTGCATGTTTGTTGCACGAGTATATCATGCGACAGCTATTGCTTGGCAAACTGTTATGATATATGCCACCAGCAATATCGCACCGAAGGAGAATGTTATGGCCCTGCTCACACCAATCAAGCCGATTAAGAAGCCACGCATTGGATTGTATTCGGTTGGATTACGCGCCTATTGGGAGCAATTTCCTGGTTTGCGCGAACGCTTGATCGCCTATGGCGAATTCATCAAGCAACGTCTGTCGGCTTGGGGTGAGGTGGATTACTTCGGCCTAGTGGATACTGAGGGCGAGGGGCGCAAAGCTGGTGAATGGCTTCAGGCGCGCAATGTCGATCTGGTTTTTTGCCATGCTGCGACCTACACAACCAGCTCGGCGATCTTGCCGGTTCACCAGAACTGTAACGCGCCTGCCGTCTTCCTGAATCTACAACCCACTGCCCGTATTGATTATGCGCGCTCAACGACCGGTGAATGGCTAGCACACTGTAATGCCTGCTCAGTCCCTGAGTTTGCGAATGTCTTTAACCGCGCTGGCATCACCTTCCGGGTCGTCAATGGTCTGTTGGGCCTTGATGCAACACCGGCAATCTCACTCACGGATGAAGTGACCCACGAGCGCCCAGAAGCCAAGCGTGCATGGCGCGAGATTGAGGGTTGGGCGCGTGCTGCTGCGGTGCGACGCACCATGCGTAACAGCCGTTTTGGCTTTCTTGGTAATACCTATAGTGGCATGCTCGATATGTATAGCGATTTTACCATGCTCCAGGCGCAAACCGGGCTGCATGTGGAAGTCTTGGAAATAAGTGATTTGGCCCGGCTGCTCAAGGAAGTTAGCGCACAGGAGGTCGATACAAAACGTGCCGAGATGCTCGATATGTTTACGATCAGTGGCGACTCTCCCTCAGATCCAATTGCGCGTGCCCCAACCAGCGAGCAGATCGAGTGGTCGTGCCGAGTGGCAGCAGCGCAAGAGAAGCTTGTCCGCGAGTTCGATCTGGATGCTTTGTCCTATTATTATCATGGGGAGCCTGGTGGTGAGGATGAGAAGCTCCAAGCCGGATGTATTGTTGGCCACTCATTACTGACTGCACGTGGCATTCCCTGTGCTGGTGAGGGGGATCTAAAAACGGCGGTTGCCATGAAGATTTGCGATACCCTTGGGATTGGTGGCAGCTTTTCGGAACTGGTTGTGATCGACTATATTGATGAAACAATACTGTTAGGCCACGATGGCCCATTCCATATTGCAATTGCAGAAGGTCAACCAATCTTGCGTGGTATGGGTTTGTACCATGGCAAACAGGGTAGTGGTGTTTCGGTGGAGGCCAAGGTTCGCAGTGGGCCAATTTCCACACTCAATCTCACCCAAACTGGCGATGGGAAGCTCAAAATGATAAGCGGTGAGGGGATTGCGACAAATGGGCCGATCATGCAGATTGGCAATACCCAGACACCAGTGAAATTTCGTGATCATCCCGACAGCTATCTGGCACGCTGGTTTGCCGAAGCGCCAACACACCACTGTGCAATGGCAATCGGCCATAACGCGAGCCTGTTTGCCAAAGTCGCGGATCTACTGCAGGTGAGCCATGTGACACTATAAACGCGCAAAGCTTGATCCCTTTATACAGGCGTTGGATGGCGGTGACGCTTTTCTTTCCCTGTGTTTCGGTTTACGCCTGATACAAAACGTCTATAATTGTGATCGAATTCCACCTTACATAGAAGGCCAAACCAAGTTATGACGGAAGCGACTGCCAGTAACTCTGCTG
>JANLSE010000550.1:0-25492 GCA_031362265.1 Roseiflexaceae bacterium | reverse complement strand
CGAGGAGTGTGGTCAGTGCAGTGCCAACCAATACCCCCAACACAACTGCGCGGCCTGGGTGTTTGATAAGTGCCATAGAGACCGCTGCGGTGCGGTTTGGCCAAGCACCAATCAATAAGAGACAGAACATCAGTGTGGCGACTGCCAATGCCATGCCGAATAACCAGCGGCCAAGGTTTGCAGCCCCAGCTGGCGCATATGGTACTGGTGCGAAGACCCCCACAATGCGGCTGACAAGCTTGCCACCCGGGCCGCCACCAATGACACTCCCACCAAGTGCGGTTGGATCAACATCGATCACGCCATTAAGCGACATTGTGCTACCATCTACATGTGCACCTGGTAGAACTGTTACATTCCCAGTGTAACTAACCACATCGCCGCGTACATGCCCACTAATCAGGATGTTACCTGTCCAACTCGTGACATCACCAAATACCTCACCATCGATACGGATATCATCGGTGATCGTCACAACATTGCCCTCGATCCGCTCATCGCGTGGAATCGTGTTGCTTGGATGTAGAGCACCTACAACGAGTGTAAGTATCAGAACAAATGCGGTGAACAGCTTCAGCATAGTCACAGTTCCAGGTTATGTCCCAGCACGCAGATCTTGTGGCGCACTGGAATTGCGGCTAAGAACAAGTAATGCGCCGACACTTGCTGAAACCCCAACAAGCAGCAATGGCAGGCCGAATATTGTGATTAGCCCTTTGATTGGCTTAAGTATCAATTGCAGCGTGAGCAAGGTTCGGCCAAAACCAACCTGACCACCAATTGGTGTGGTAGCTGGGCCAGTTGCAAATAGGAGCACCACACCAAGGAGCACCGCACACAGGATCAAGGCGAGAATCGCCCATCGTAGTATGCGACGGATGTACAGGCGCCGCAATGCGCTCGCTGGTGTTTCGGGCGGGAGCTGGCGTGCCGTACGTGCTACCAGATCAGGTGGTGGGTTAAGGTTGCTTGGTTCACCATATACGCGCAGAAGTCGGCGGAACTCGCTCTCGGCAGGATCTTCATCTACAGTATTGTTGGCTCCGGTTCGCATAGATCTACCCTGTCCTGGCTGAGCCGCTCTGCGAGCATATTTCGTGCGCGATGCAGGCGGGTTTTGATTGTACTCTCGGTGAGTCCTGTTGCCTGCGCGATTTCTTGGTATGAAAGATCATTCCAATAACGTAGTACCGTTACGAGCCGATATCCTTCTGGCAGCGTCTGAAGTGCCTCACGAACCAATTCGCGCTGTTCACGATGAACCGCTCCGCTTTCAGGCCCACGCTCGAGACTTGGAAGTGTGAAGGCCACATCATCCAGAGTCATCCACTGCATGCGCTGGCGTCGTAATCGATCGACACAATAATTCGAGCCGATCGAGAGCAACCATGTTGAAAAACGGCGTGTTCGATCAAAACGTGCGAGATTGGTATATGTGCGAAGGAAGATCTCCTGGCTCGCGTCTTCGGCATCTTGCTGGCTGCCTAACATCCGATAGGCGAGCCCATACACCGCCCCTGCATAACGATGCATGAGCTGGCTGAAGGCGTCCCGGTTTCCCAGCAAGGCCTGTTCGATCAACTCGATCTCTTCGGCCTGATGATCCATGGTCGCTCCCAACTTAGTACAATATACGTGGATTGTTCGGAAAAGTTACAACCGAACATACGACGCGGAGATCAATGCGGGTTCAACCAACAGCTTGCACAACGAGGGCTTATCGTATACCATGAACGAAGAAATACTGACAATCTGGGTATTACATACCGACGTAGACACCTCTTGAACAGAACGGGCTTACGCCCAGGGAGATGATGACCGTGGCAACGATTGACCGAGCACAGATCCTACGCGCGCTGGCACTGACTAACCCGGCGATCAGCTCTTTCCTTGATATGCTGACTGGTCAGGTCGTCGAACTTATTGAAGGCGACGAGAGCCCTGCCCAAGTTGATTTAGGCCAGCTTGTCATGGATGGCGTAGGCGACCGTTTTCTGTATATCGCTGGCGGCAATACTGCCGCTGATGAGGCCGCCGTCGATGCATGGATGGAGGCCGAGGGAATTGGGTAGCCAGTAGGCTGTGGATTGTGGAATTCTCTTGGCTAATCGTATATAGGCCAGTGCTACTTGCTACAATCCACTTCCAGCAGTTCTTATTTCTCGTTTAGTGCTGCTACCCCAGGAAGTACCCGCCCTTCTAAAAGCTCTAATGATGCGCCGCCGCCGGTTGAAATATGCTTGATTTTGCTGGCGAGCCCCATCTGCTCAACTGCAGCGACTGAGTCGCCACCACCGATTACGGTCATCCCAGGGCTATCGGCAAGTGCCTGCGCAACCGCGCGAGTGCCACCAGCAAACGCGTCTAGTTCGAAAACCCCCATTGGGCCATTCCAGATCACCGTTGCTGCGCGCTGAATCTGTACAGCAAATGCCTGGCGGGTCGCCGGGCCAATATCGAGCATTCGCCAGCCATTCGGAATCGCATCAACCGAGACGATCTGGGTTGTAGCATCAGCGGCAAAGCGATCCGCAATTACCGCATCGGTCGGCAGCAAGAGCGCCACACCACGCGTTGCTGCCAAATCAAGCATGCGCTTGGCGGTTGGCACAGCATCCTGCTCAACAAGCGAATCCCCAACCGATTTACCCTGGGCGAGTAGGAATGTGTTGGCCATTCCGCCGCCGATGAGTAAGGCATCGACTTTACCAAGTAGATTCTCAATCACGCCGATCTTATCGCTGATTTTCGCACCGCCAATAATCGTCACAAATGGCCGTGTGGGATTCTCCATTGCGCCGCCGAGTGCTGCTAACTCACGCTCCATCAACAACCCGCTCACCGCAGGGAGGAGCCGTGCGACACCCTCCGTTGAGGCATGGGCGCGATGCGCAGCCCCAAATGCATCATTGACATAAACATCGCCAAGCTTGGCGAGTTGCACTGCCATACTCGGATCGTTCGCTTCCTCACGAGCGTCGAAACGCGTATTCTCCAGCATGAGTACCTGCCCAGCGCGCAATGCAGCTACGGCTGCCTCTGCTTCAGGCCCAACGGTGACAGATGTGGTAGCAACAGGTTGGCCCAGTAGTGTTGCCAGATGTACAGCAACTGGGGCGAGCCGAAGTTCCTCGACAACTTTATTCTTTGGGCGGCCGAGGTGCGACATCAGCACCACCGCTGCGCCATGTTCGATTAAATATTGAATGCTAGGCACTGCAGCACGTACCCGTGTATCATCACTGATCTGGCCCTGCTCCAGAGGCACGTTAAAATCCACCCGGACTAATGCACGCTTACCGGTCCATACGACATCGCGAATCGTCTGCTTCGCCATAATGAGGGAACTCCTAGTAGACATTCAAACGTGGAACAGCTTATTCTAGCATTGAGATCGGCGCTCGTGAATACCCTAAAAGTTAGGTTACTGTCAAAGTTTGTGATCAACATAGGCTAGAAATAGACTAGAACCGTGTGCTACAATATTAGGACGGAGAGTGGACGAGCAGAAACCAGCGCGTAAAGCGCTATCATCAAATGGATCACGACCGTTTTCGAATGTCGCTCATCGGTCAATCTGAGACATAGGTCGACATAATGAGGATACTATGACCCAACAACACGGATTTGAGTTGATCGAGACGCGCGTGTTACCAGAGTTAAATACAACCGCGCAGCGCTATCGGCATATCGCCACCGGTGCAGAGCTGTTGTCGCTCCAGAACGATGATGAGAATAAGGTCTTTGGGATCACCTTTCGTACACCACCAGCCGACTCAACTGGTATTGCGCATATTCTTGAGCATTCGGTTCTGTGTGGATCGCGGAAATACCCACTCAAGGAGCCGTTTGTCGAGTTGTTGAAGGGCTCACTACAAACCTTTCTGAATGCGATGACCTATCCAGACAAAACCTGTTACCCAGTCGCATCCACCAATTTGCAGGATTTCTATAATCTGGTGGATGTGTACCTCGATGCAGTGTTGCATCCACGGATCACACCAGAGGTTTTGCAGCAAGAAGGTTGGCACTACGAATTGGCAAGTGCTGAGGAGCCATTGCGCTATAAGGGTGTCGTTTTCAACGAAATGAAGGGTGCGAACTCTTCACCAGAACGTATTCTGTATCGCGCATCACAGAGCTCGCTGTACCCTGGGCACACCTATGGCGTTGATTCTGGTGGCGATCCAGCTGTCATTCCAAACTTGACATATGAGCATTTTAAGCGTTTTCACGAAGACTTTTACCACCCGAGTAACGCACGAATCTACTTCTATGGTGATGATCCGCCTGAGGAGCGCTTACAGTTCCTGAATACTGTGCTGAGTGAGTTCTCACACCGTGAGGTTGATTCGAGTATTCCACTCCAAGCACGTTTTGATGAACCGCGCCGCATTGAGCAGACATACGCTGCTGGAGCGCAGGATGCGCCAAAGGGCTATGTGACGTTGAACTGGATGCTTGATGAGGTTGAAGATGCTGAGCTTGGATTTGGGCTGGCGCTTTTGGAGCATATGCTCATTGGTACAACTTCCGCTCCATTACGCAAGGCACTGATTGATTCGGGCTTGGGCGAGAATATGGCCGGTACCGGGTTAGGAGAGCTGCGCCAGCTGTGGTTCTCGGTTGGCCTCAAGGGAATCAACCCAACAAGCGCCGAAACTGTTGAGCATCTGATCCTCGATACACTACGCGGGCTGGTAGAGAACGGCATCGATCAAGGAACCGTTGAGGCATCATTTAATACCATGGAATTTGCCCTGCGCGAGAACAATACTGGTTCGTACCCGCGTGGCCTCTCGCTCATGCTACGATCGCTCAACACCTGGTTGTATGATGGTGATCCATTTGCACCATTAGCATTCGAGGCACCACTACTGGCGATTCGTGAGCGACTAGCACGCGGCGAGCGCTATTTTGAGGGCCTGATCGATTGGTTCTTCCTGAAGAATGAGCATCGCACGACATTATTATTGCGCCCAGATGCTGAACAAGGTGCACGTGAACGTGCCGAAGAGGAGGCGCGCCTAGCAAGCGTGCGCGAGCAACTATCGCCCGCAGATATTCAACAGGTGATTGCCGATACTGCCCATTTGAGGGAACTGCAGGAAGCTGCCGATTCACCCGACGCGTTGGCTGCATTGCCGAGCCTGAAGCTGAGCGATCTGTCAGTACAGAACAAGCAGATTCCGCTAGAAGAACAGGATCGTGCTGGTGCAAAAGTGTTGTATCACAACCTCTTCACCAATGGGATCGTCTATCTCGACATTGGCTTGAATCTGCATACGCTACAACAACAATTCCTCCCCTATGTAACCCTGTTTGGGCGTGCCTTGCTTGAGACAGGCACTGTAAACCTCTCGGCACTCCAACTGCAACAGCGCATCGGCCGCGAAACGGGTGGTATTCATGCCAGTTCATTCACAAGTGCTGTACGCGGCAGTTCAATCAGCAAATCGCGGATGTTCCTGCGTGGGAAGGCCACCATTGCGCAGACAGGTGAACTGTTGCAGATTATACGTGATGTGCTGCGTACCGCACGCTTCGACAATCAGGAGCGTATTCGCCAGATTGTCTTGGAGGAAAAAGCCTCACGGGAGGCAGCACTTGTGCCAAGTGGCCATAGTGTTGTGAACTCGCGGCTGCGTGCCAAATTCAATGAAGCCGATTGGGCAAGCGAGCAGATTGGCGGGATCAGTTATCTGTTCTTCTTGCGGCGGCTGGCACAAGCGGTTGATGAAGATTGGCCAACGGTGCAGGGTGTCCTTGAGCAGATGCGCAAAATGCTGCTTAATCGCAATGCCCTCTTGGTGAACGTAACTATTGATGCGACGAACTATGCCCAAGTGGTACCCCAACTCGATGCGTTTCTGGAGAGCTTGCCAGCTGGGAGTGTTGTACCAGCGGAATGGGTGACACGCACAACAACAGACTATGAGGGGCTTGTGATACCTGCCCAGGTGAACTATGTTGGTAAGGGCGCGAACCTGTATGAGCAGGGCTATCAACTCCATGGATCGGCACTGGTAATCTCACGCTACTTACGAACAAGTTGGTTATGGGATCAGGTGCGGGTACGGGGTGGTGCCTATGGTGGCTTTTGCGTGTTCGATCCACGATCCGGTGTGTTTAGTTACCTTTCCTACCGTGATCCAAACCTGCTTGGCACCCTTGATACCTATGATCGGAGCGGCCAATTCCTACGTGAACTGGAATTGAACGAGCAGGAACTAACCCGCGCGATTATTGGCGCGATCAGTGATTTCGATAGCTACCAATTGCCAGATGCACGTGGGTATACCTCAATGGTACGCTGGCTAGCTGGTGACGATGATGAATATCGCCAGCAGTTGCGGAGCGAGGTACTTTCCACAACCACATCCGATTTCCGTCGCTTTGCCGAGACACTAGATACGATTCGCGCGAATGGTATCGTTGTTGTCATGGGCGGCGAAACCGCTCTGAATGCGGCAAATAGCGAACGATCGGGTCTGCTGGAGTTGACGCAAGTGCTGTGATGAAGCCAATGTGAGCAGAGCGCATAACGCATAACGCAGAGCATTGAAGTATTGGAGCGGAAAGCGCATAACGCATAACGCAGAGCATGTGAGCGATTCAGGTAGGCTCTTTGGTTCTTGGTGTGGCGAACACGAGGTTCGCCCGTACGATGGCATGATAGACAGGCTAGCGAGCCTCGTGTTGGTTCTAGGTTCTTGGTGGTTCTGCGGTTCTGTTAGGTTCTTGTTCTCTTGTTCAGTTCTGTGGTTCTTGGTTCTTGATTTCTTCCGAGGAGCCTATGTCTACAAGTACATTCGACCCACGGCAGCTCCAGACACTCGGCCAGTTGATCTCGGCTGGAGGTTACACTGATGTCCAGGGTATGCTGGAGGTTTCGTTAGAGCGTCTGGTGGCATTTTGGCCGGCCCTTGGTGGCGCGCTGATCTATCAGGCGCCCCATCGCCTGGTTGTGCGATTAGAACACGGGCAACTCGGTAGTGAAGCGAGTAAACTGATTCTAGAAGCACGTGAAGCCTTTGAGCGTCGCTCCGATGGCAGCGAGCCTGCGATTGGTTCATATGTGTTGGATGATGAACGCCAGCTCCTAGAGCTGCCGCTGCAGAGCAATAAGCAGACGGTTGGCATTCTGCATCTTGTTGTGAATGAGCGCGATAATGAACGCCCATCGGCACCTCCCGATGAGGATATGGTGATGTTGCTGGTACGTGCGATTGGCGGCGAGGCCGACAAGCTTTCCATGTTGCAGCGCGCACAGCAAGATCTGCGTGAATTACACCTACTCTCCGAGGTGGGCCAAGCATTGGCCAGTAACCTGGATCTGGCGAGCCTGCTTGAGGATATTAAGGAGCGTATTCCGGAAGTAATGTCTGCCGAGCGCTGTTCAATTATGCTGATTGACGATACCACGCGGGAATTAGTGCTGGTTGCGGTCGATCCGCATACCCACGAACAGCGCGAGTTCCGTATTCCAATTGAGCGTGGGATCGCCGGCTGGGTTGCAACGAATGGAATCGGCCAGATTGTGAATGATGTGGAAGCCGATCCGCGCTGGTTCGATGCTGTCTCACGCGATATCGATTTTATTACGCGCTCAATCCTGTGTGCGCCAATGAAGATTGGTGATCGTGTCGTTGGTGTGATGCAGGTTTTGAACAAAAAGGGCGGTGAGCCGTTCCTGGATCATGATTTGCGATTACTGACAACACTCTCGGCACAGGCTGCGATTGGTGTCGAGAATGCGCGCTTGGTGCGTAGCCTGAAGGAGGAGCGTGACCGGCTGTTGGCCAAAGAATCGGAAGTGCGCGCCGCAATCGCTCGCGATCTCCACGATGGCCCGACCCAGAGCATTGCTGCGATATCGATGAATATTGAGTTTGTGAAGAAGCTGCTGCGCGCAATGCAGATCGGGTGGAACAAGAACTTGATGTGCTTGCCGAATTGGTGCAGAAGACAGCCTATGATATTCGTAATCTACTGTTCGGCTTGCGGCCATTGGGTTTGGAAACACAAGGGTTGCTTGCGACACTCCAGCAGTATGTGTCACGCTACCGCGACCCAAATGGCACCATGAAACTGCGGATTGAAGCTCCTCCAAGTATCCCGCGTCTGCCTGTTGAGGTCGAGGGTGTTATCTTTATCATTGTACAAGAGGCCGTGAATAACGCTCGCAAACACTCAAAGGCAAGCGAGGTCGCGATCTATTTGTATCAGGAAGAAGATCAACTGGTGGCCAGTGTGCGTGACCGCGGGAAGGGTTTTAATCTCTCCGCTGTCGATTCTAGCTATAACACCCGTGGTTCGCTTGGTTTGCTGAATATGCGTGAACGCGCCCGTCTTATTAGCGGTGAGTGTCGCATTCGCTCGGTTGAGGGCGAAGGTACGAACGTAGAATTGCGGGTACCACTAACCTATGAGTCGTAAAAGTAGGAACAAGATCGATGTCGTAAGGAGACGAGGAGACGAGGAGACAAGGAGACAAGCGCACAGCGCACAGCGCACAGCGCAAATCGATTCGAACGCTCCCAATGCTCCAATGCTCCAATGCTCTTGCGCTCTTGCGTTCTTGCGCTCTTGCGTTCCTGCGCTCTTGCGTTCCTGCGCTCTACTATTTCATTGCTTCAATCATCCGCTCAACCGAGGCTTCCGTGCCCTCGCGGGTACTGATTCGTACATGAATACTGAGCAAGAGGGGCTGGTTGTCCGCAATCAGGATCGGCTCAGTCGTAAGATTCTGTTTCCATTGTTCTGCGAGGGATTGTGAAGATATTGCGTTCCAGCCAGGTAGCACTGCCAGGAATGTAGCATCTCCCCAGCGGCCAAGAGTGATTCCCTGCTTATTTTGTACAACCTGAACAACCTGACGTAGTGCTGTGTCACCACTGGCGTTGCCATGTGTGGCATTCACTTCCTTTAAGTGTTCAAGGTGAATCAGCGCCAGAGAGAATGCTGTACCTTCCTGAGCAGCCAGCGTGAGTTGCTCTTGTGCAATGGCGAGAATTGCTTGGCGGTGGAGTACACCAGTTAGAAGATCGTGGGTGGCCTGTTGTTTCAGTTGACTGCTCAGCATGGCCTTGACGCCTTGTGCGGCACGTAATTCCTGTTCTAGGCGCAAGATTCGTGTCGCGATAGTCAACCGTGATTGAAGGTCATCGGCAGGAATGGGCTTGGTCAGATAATCATCTGCGCCTGCCTCTAGCCCAAGCATACGATCACTCGGTTCGCCCGGTGATGTTAGCAAGATACAGTAGACATACCCTGGTAATTCAGCTGAGCGGATGCGTTGAACAAGCCCCGGCCCATCGAGCCCTGGCATCTGCCAATCGCTAATAACTAATGGTACAAGGGTATGTTGGAGTGCTTCCCATGCATCCTGGCCATCCTCATATTCGGCGACGCTGTATCCAAGTGCGCGTAATTGAGCGCTGAGTAGGCGTCGGCTGATGGGATCGTCGTCAACAAGAATGAGTTGCATCAGGTCTGCTCCTACGCGAGTACGAACCAAGAACTCGCAACGCATAACGCATAACGCATAACATTCTTGCGTTCTTGCGTTCTTGCGCTCTTGCGCTTTTGCGCTCCTGCGCTGCTGCACTCCTGCTAGCATACCACTAATTTGGGCAGGATGCGTGATCTACGCAATCAATTTGATACCCTTAATCTTGGTAACCGGTGTATACTATAAGGAGGAAACCTATATATAGGAACAGCGATGCTTCGATTTGTTGAAACCATTATCAACTCTAAGCCAACAGCAGTACCAAATACCCACGGGGCAAAAAAGCTTCTTATGCTGAGTAACCTTCTGATGTTGCTTGGCTTGATACTATTGCTCTATGTTGGTGGGATCTATGCGAATGCCGAATATGGCCGTTATGCAGCACGTGGCGATACCGATGTACCTGCACCAGAAGCGGTTGCACCCCAGGTAAGCGCTCCAATGATTAGTTTACGTTCGATCCCGTTCCTTCCGCAGGAAGCAGCTCCAGTAGAACCAGCACCATTTACTCCGCCAGTTGCTGATGCTTCGGTGGCGCCAGGTGCGGCCACTGGTCGTGTGACGAGCCTTCTGCCAGATGCGGCCCCGGTAACGCACAAGAACTCAATCACCCGCATTATAATCCCACGGATTGATGTGGATTCAAAGGTGGTTGCGGTTGGTTGGGAAGTGCAGGAGCTTAACGGTCAGCAAGTTGCTCTTTGGCAAGTTGCAGAATATGCGGTGGGCCATCATGTTGGCTCCGCGAATCCTGGTGAACCTGATAATATTGTGCTTGCGGGGCATGTTGGTGGGTATGGCAAGGTCTTTCGTGATCTAGTGAAACTAGAACCAGGCGATCGAATGCTGATCTATAGTGCTGGCCAGATCTACCAGTATATTGTTAGCGAGAAAGTGATCGTGAATGAAGAGGGTGTCTCCGCCGAACAACAAGCCGAGAATGCTCGTTATATTGCGCCGAGCGATACCGAACAAGTTACATTGGTAACTTGCTGGCCAGCTACTGGCCCGAATCGTTTCACCCAACGCGTCATTGTGCGAGCGATCCCGGTTGCCGAAGATTCTACACGTGGGTAGGATTGCCGCCAAACGTATGCACTGTTGTTATATTGAAAGTAAACGCGATGTACTTGGTACAAATCCTCCTGCCATTGTATACAAATGAGCGCCAGTTATTTCCCGACATAGCGTATGAGCATGTCCGCGAGACATTGACTGAGCGCTTTGGTGGTATTACCGCGTACCAACGTTCGCCTGCACATGGGCACTGGAAGCAAACTGAGGATATTACGATCCGCGATGATATTATTGTTTTTGAGGTAATGTTGGAAGCGCTCGATCACCAATGGTGGTCGCAATATCGCGAGCATTTACGCGAGACATTTACGCAGGATAAGTTAATTGTACGAGCGCTTCCATTTGAGTTGCTCTAGGCGTCTGCCTATTCCGTAGTAATACGAAGCACGCGGCCATCGCGATCAATCACATACACTTCACCCTGCTGATCTTCGCCAAATGATGTGATTTGTGCGCCGCTCTTGGCGATTGCAACCTGATTGTCCCATGTAGTGCCATCATTGCGCAGCATCCAAATCGTGCCACTACAGTAATCACCATAGAGATACCAACCACGCAGTTGTGGTACCGCCCTGCCACGGTACACATATCCACCTGTGATCGAGCAACCATCGTCGTGGCTATATTCCATTACTGGCGGGGTATATGCATTGAGATCGCACCCATCTACATAGCATTGGCTCCCTTCGACCTGTTTCCAGCCATAGTTGACCCCACCTTTACCCGCCGGTTGGAAATCGACTTCCTCATGCTTTCCCTGGCCGACATCGCCAATCCATAAATCGCCAGTGCCTCTATCGAATGAAAAACGCCACGGGTTACGTAACCCAAGCGCCCAAATTTCAGGTTTGCCACCGCCATCTGCAAATGGGTTATTTGCGGGAATGCTATATGGATCGCCTGAATTAACATCAATCCGCAGTAATTTTCCAAGCAGGACATCGGTGTTTTGGCTGCGATTCTGAGGATCGCCAGCACTGCCACCATCACCCAGGCTAATATAGAGGTAGCCGTCTGGCCCAAACTGTAACTGGCCACCATTATGGTTGGCATAGGGCTGATCGACCTTCAGAAGCGCTTGTTCGCTGGCCGGATCGGCAGTATCACCATTTGAAGAGTACCGTGCGACAACCGTATCGCCACTCTTATCGGTATAATCCACAAAGAAGAACCCATTTTCGCGAAATTGTGGATGGAAGGCGATACTCAGCAACCCTTGCTCATTATCTTCCGACCCAACGCGATCTGTAATATCGAGAAATGGGGCGTCCGCTACAACGCCATCACGCACAATCTTCACAACTCCGGCTTGCTCAATAACAAAGATACGGCCAGTACCATCCTTTGCGCTGACCAGATACAATGGTTTGGTAAAACCTTCTGCCACCAATTGGAGTTTGAACGGTGATGCTGTGCTGGCATCCGCGGGTGTTACACTTGGTTCAAGCGTATTAGTTGGGGCAACTGTGCTGCTAGGCTCAACCACAGCAGTTGCAGGCACGCTGGTTGGCGAACTTGGTGCAGTTGCAGTTGGTGGAACAGGCGTCGTAGTTGGAATGATTACATTTGGGGTGTTTGTCGCCGGTGGGGGTATCGTCGCACTTGAGGTGTCCGCGACTAGCGTGGCAGGTATGGCTGTCGCACTTGGTTCAATGGTGGCTACTTCCGTAGTGGGTGCAGATTGCGCTGTCTTGGTAGGCTCGGCGGTGGGAACTGTTGCAGGCTGACCACATGCAGTGAGCAGACCTACGCCAATAAATAGTACACGCAGATGGCGGTTTATCATCACAGACATGTGTTCCTTTCAGTCAGCGAAGGCACGAGTGAGGCATAAGCGCAAAGTACTGGCATGAAACGTTTATTGGGAATAGGTGAGTTGTAAGTAATCTGTACGTATTCATTGTTCTCTGCTCGTTTAGTTCCATTGTACCTGCCAAATCTGTCATCATTCGATAAGAGATTGATGAGACAAGCATTGAACCGCATGCTACACTATAAAGACATACAAGCCATGGAGCCATTATGAATGAACTAATTGGGCAATCGCTTGGGCCGTATCAGATTCTTGAGCAGCTTGGGCAAGGTGGCATGGCGACGGTCTTTAAGGCCTTTCATCCAGCCATGGATCGCTATGTCGCGGTCAAAGTTCTGCCGCGCCATATGGCCACTGATCCACAGTTTCGCGCGCGCTTTCAGCGTGAAGCACGCACCATCGCCAAATTAGAGCATCGCTACATTCTGCCAGTTCACGATACTGGCGAGCAGGATGGTATTCACTATATGGTGATGCGGTATACCGAAGGTGGTACACTCAGCGATCTCATTGCTCAAGGGCAGCTTAGTGTTGAGCGCGTGGCGCTGCTTGTGGCGCAAGTGGCCGAGGCGCTTGGCTATGCCCATCGCCAGGGGGTCGTTCATCGGGATATCAAACCCGCAAACATCCTTATTTCTCGTGAGGGTGATGCGTTACTCTCCGATTTCGGCATCGCCCGCATCGTCGAAGGCACCATGCAGTTGACTGGTGATGGCATGCTGATCGGAACACCCTACTATATGGCCCCGGAGCAAGTACAGGGCCAGCCCTCCGACGCGCGCACCGATATCTATGCATTAGGGGTAGTGCTCTATGAAGCACTGGCTGGTAAGCGGCCCTATGAGGCCGAAACTCCATTGGCTGTTGCACTCATGCATGTGCATAACGCGCTACCACCGCCGCGCCAGTTACGCCCGGATTTACCCGAAGCCTTAGAGCGGGTTATTTTGCGTGCCATGGCGAAGAATCCCGCCGATCGTTTTCAACATGCCGATGAGATGGCCGCAGTACTACGCAGCGGGAATTTGGCTAGCCAGCCGGGTACGGCAGCACTTCCGGTTGCTGCGACAATGCTACTTCCCGCCGAGGGCACAACGATTGGCCAGCAGGCGATCCCTCCAATAGTGGCAAAACCACCCAAACAACGTGCTAGCTGGGTGCTGCCAGTAATTATTGGCGCGCTGGTATTACTTGTGCTTGGTGGCTTACTCGTGCGTGCCCGCTTTGGTATTGCGGATCGCCCGCCACGGGAAACGCCCGGCGGAGCAACTACGATTGCGATTGAGCCAACGAGCGAAGCACCATTGGCAGCGGGCGAAGCACCAGCAGCGAGCGAGCCGCAACCTACGAGTGAACTGCCCGCAGAAGCGATTGGCTCTGGCACACTGGCGTTCTTCAGTAATACGGCCAATCATACGAGCATTGCGCTGATTGACAACCAGATCTGGGCAGCGACGCCCGGCGGCTTGGTGCGCTGGACCGTTAATGACAATCAGATTTATACTGCTGCGGATGGTTTACCATTTACCGCGGTGCGTACACTGCAGGCCGAGCCAGATGGCACACTGTGGCTTTCGGGTGAGAAAGGGGTTGCACGTCTGCATCCCAATGGCGATCAGCTTGGTGAGATAACCCTCTATGCAAGTGAGGGTGAATTGCCCATTTCGTATGTAAGTACTTTTCTTCGCTTAAGCGATGGCCCAATCTTGGCAGGTGGCTACCTCGGTTCGGGGCTGGTGCGTTGGGATGGAAGCTCCTGGAACGCATATGGCCCAGCACTTACGACAGAGGCGCTCGATGGGATGGATGGCGAGATTACTACACTTACGCAAGATAAAGATGGCGTGCTCTATGTGGGCGTAACCAGTGGGCTACTGCGAATAACTGGTGATTCTGTTGAGCGCTATACCGAAGCGCAAGGTATTGGTGAGTTACAGATCAATCATGTACTTGCCGATACAGAAAATCGCGTCTGGGTAGCGGCAGGTGACACTGGGTTGCTACGCTTGAATACAGATGCAAATCGCTGGGAACATGTCGATTCACTCAAAGAATCGCCAATCTTGCGGATATTTCAACTATCCGATGGGCGCTTGGCGGCAATGAGTTTTGACCACATTGCTGAAAGTGCTGATGGTGGCGCAACCTGGCGTAATATTGATGCTGACACAAATGATTTTGGCTATCAGCCACAGGCAGTACTTGAAACACCCGATGGAACAATTGTGATCGGTTCGAGTGAGGGTCTTGCAGGATTCTCGAATGGCAAGTGGGATTTGCTTCGGCCTGAGAATCAATTGCCGGATAATAGTATTGGCCTGCTCCAATTCCACGATAATCAGCTGTATATTGTGGCGCGCTATGGCGATCGGTTTGCTGTACTTGATCCAAGCGATGCGACAATTACCCTGATGGAAGATGAGGATGGTCGTGGGCTGGCCTTTTCCTCCGATAGCATGTGGTATGGCAATAGTGCTGGCCTATTCCGCAAACAGGGTGATACTGTCACCCAATTCAGTGCAGATGAAGGTCTACCCGATACTGAGGTCTATTCATTGCTGGCGACCGAATCCACCCTCTGGATTGGTACACGCTCTGGCCTTACCAGCCTTGATCTCGCCACTGGCAAGCTGAATAACCCAGTCCCTGAATTTGCGGGCGCAGTTATCGAGACATTGTACGCTGCACCGGATGGCTCGATCTGGGCTGGTTCAACCGATGAGGGCGATGCTGCGCGACCAATCATCCTTGGCCGGTTTGCCGATGGTGCCTGGCAAATCTGGAAGCGTGGTGAAACACCATTCCTGGCGAATGCTTCTGGTATTAGCGCAATTACTGCCGATACTAATGGTGCGATCTGGGTAGCGGCTTGGGGTGCGGGCCTCTGGCAGTGGGATGGTTCGGCCTGGAAGCAAGTTCCTACGAAGCAAGGCCCACAGGGCGCGATCCTTGGGTTTGCCCTGCACGATGCGCATGTCTGGGCGGTTGGCCAATTTGATGCGCTCTACGCTTGGGATGGCACGAATTGGAAGCGTGTTGAGATCGATGGGTTGCCTAGCCAAGTGAACAGTATCCTTTTTGGTGAAGGCACGATCTGGTTTGGCACAAATGAAGGACTTGTGCGCTATCGATGAGCAATCGCGTTGGCGTGATCGTACCGCACAGACACCGTGATGCCTGTGCGGTACGATTGCGCGACTAGCTTGGCACCGAACAGACTAGCAGGGTCGCTTGTGGATGCGCCGCGAGCGTATAGGCACCCATGTTGGCGGGCAAGACACACGATTCGCCACGGATAAGATGCAGCTCACCATGGGCTGTTGTAAGGCGTGCCTGCCCCGCGACGACCGTCAGGATGACGAAACTACTGGGATCAGTGTTATGCCTGGCAGGCTCTCCAAGTTCCCAACGCTCCATCACAAAATATGGGCAAGCTACTAACTGGGTACGCCCCACACCTAATGCTTGTGGGGTAACGAGCGCTGGGCCAGTGGCTTGGTAGTCGATCACATCCAGTGCTTTTTCGACGTGTAGCTCGCGCAAGTTACCTTGGGCATCACGCCGATCATAATCATAGACACGATAGGTTAAATCGGAGGTCTGCTGGATCTCAAACAGCATGATACCAGCATTGATGGCGTGCAGAGTTCCTGCTGGCACAAATAGTGTGTCGCCAGCGGAGACAGCCACACGCCGCAAAAGGCCTAGTACTGAGCCATCGGTGATTGCCGCAGCAAATGCTTCACGTGTGGTGCTAGCATTCAGGCCATGGTATAGTTCTACTCCTGGGGTAGTGTGAAGAATATACCAGGCCTCGGTTTTGCCATGAAATCCAGTTACTGCCTCGGCAGTGTGTGCATAGGTATCGTCAGGGTGAACTTGAATGGAGAGGTGATCGGCCGCGTCGATAAATTTTGCCAATAGTGGGAAATCGGCACCATAGCGCGCAAAGCTAACATTTCCAACCAGATCCGCACCATGCGCAACTGCAACCTGCGCGAGCGTCTGCCCTACAAATGGGCCATCGGCAATTCGATTCTGAGCGTATACTTGCCACGATTCCGCCAGTTGAGCGGGCGAATCGGTCAGGCCAAGCCAGGGGCCAAGGGTCGCTCCGCCCCATAATCGGCTATCTAAGCGACGTTCGAGCATTAATGGTGGCAGTGACATGCGTGCTCCTGATGTAGAATAATATTAGCCAGAGCGCAGAACCAAGAACCAATGAACAGCGCATAGCGCATAGCGCATAACGCAAAATCTGGTACCATTCGATTGCTCTTGCGTTCTTGCGTTCTTGCGTTCTTGCGTTCTTGCGTTCTTGCGTTCTTACGTTCTTACGTTCTTGCGTTCTGTCTTTCAAAGGATTGTACCATGCCCGAGCTTCCAGAGGTTCAACATGCAACGGATAGTTTAGCGGCCCAGATTTTAGGTGCGCGTATCACTGAGGTTATCAAACTCGATTGGGAACGTATGGTCGAAACGCCCACACCCACAGAGTTTGTTGCAATACTTGCTGGGCGACGTTTTGAAGCGGCGCGGCGGCGTGCGAAGTGGATTATTCTCAGCCTGGATTCAGGGTGGACACTTGCCCTACATCTGCGAATGTCTGGCCATATTACGGTTGAAGCCGCTGGAACTGAACCAGGGCGCTATGTGCATTTTGCGCTGGAACTGGATGATGGGCGACGAGTGTTCTTTCACGATACGCGTAAATTTGGGCGGGCACGCTTGTTGGACACGTTCGGTTTACAGGAGCTTGATCATGCCCATGGTGTTGAGCCGCTTGAAGAGGCCTTTTCGCCAGAGTTGCTGGAACAGCTTTTGCATGCGAGTAAACGCCAGATCAAGCCGCTTCTGTTAGATCAAACCGTGATCGCAGGAATCGGCAATATTTACGCTGATGAATCACTCTGGCTGGCGCAGATTCACCCGCTGCAGCCTGCCGATTCGCTACACCATGATCAGATTATACGTTTACATGCCGCGATTCGTACCGCGCTTGATTCTGGAATGCACCATGGCGGTAGTACCCTGCGCGATTATCGTAACGCCTATGGTGAGGCAGGCACTAATCAACAGCATTTTCATGCCTATGGACGCGATGGCCAACCATGCGAACGCTGTGGCGCGACATTACTGCGGATTGTCGTGAGCCAGCGTGGGACGCACTACTGTCCAGAATGCCAGCAGGAATGATCATATCCAGCGAGGCTGTTGATTGCAGCATAGAATCGCATGTGTGAGTTCCTCTGTTCTAACCTCTGTGCCTCTGTGGTAAAAATGTTGGGAGCGTATTCTGCCCGCTTCGTGTGAGCCTAAACTAATATGACATTCACTGATCTCCATGTACCAATGATTCCATTCTTGCGTCGTACCCTGGCCGCGGCACCACTCAGCCGGAGTGGAATCATTCTTGATTTGGCTTGCGGAGATGCACAGAAATGGCCGCTATATCGTGAAATTCTTGGGGCAGATGTGACGCTTGTTGGGGTAGATTTGGGCTTCAGCGTTCGGCCACAAGCGGCTGGTAAGATCGTTGCGCTCATACAGAAGGGAATGACTACTCCAATTGAGGCTGAGCAGTTGCTACTTACCGCTGACGCGCATCGACTCCCGTTTGCTGCCGCCATGCTGGATGGTGCGCTCTGTGTAGCGGCATTTGGATTGTTTAGCGAGCCAGAGCGTGTTCTGAGAGATGTGCGTTATGCACTAAAGCCAGGAGCAGTTGCCGTATATGTTACTGCCGAGCGGCGTTGGGTGTACGCTTGGCGCTGGTCGCCAAGGCTGGCATTGCGTGTCGCCGCAGCATGTGCGGATGTTGTCATACCTCTATCCCATCCAGATCTGACTGGCGATCTGGTGGCACAACTACAGGCAACCGGATATAGTAGCATTGGCAGCATGGCCGCGCTACTGGATAGTGATCTGCCAGAGGTTTGTGCTGCACTGGCAGTACTGCCCTGGAATGTATTACTGCCGATCCTTACACCGCGCATCAGTCTATCCGATCTGGCAGCGTGCGAGTATACCGAGTGCGATCTTGAGTTGCGTAGCATCGCACTTGCCGCCTGGGGTATGCAGAACAAGCCAAGTGTTGAGAATGGCAGCTGATCCGCTCGTATCTCCTACATTTCTTCACGGTTCCTTCACACCTTGTAGCTAGGATGTGATTGTCGCGAAAGCGACCCATTGCCCATACATATGGCAGGGTAGATGGATCTCACTGGTGAAGGAGCAAAGTATGAAGCGTATTCTGATAAGTAGTATGGTCGGTGCAGCGCTTGCAATCGCGAGTTTTGGTGGGGTTGTACAGGCTGCCCCACAGCCTTCCATTGCAGTGGTTGAGAATCGTGGGCCAGCTGGTAAACACGGCCAACCAGTCTTGACAACAACCCTCATTCGTGCGACAGCCAATGCGACTGGGCTGACAAATCGCGAGGTGACGGATCAGCTCAAAGCAGGCAAGAGCCTAGCGCAGGTTGCGCAATCGAAGGGGAAAACCACGGACACCGTGATTTCAACGGTACGAGCGGAACTAAAGCAGCGCCTGGATAGGGCTGTGACCAATAAGCGCATCACGCAGGAACGTGCGAATCAAGAGCTTGCAGACTTTGATAAGAATGCGCCAACCGTTATGAGCGACACAACTATTGGCCAGCAACTGATCGATGCCCAGAATCAGCGCCAGAAGGGTGCCACCATGCGCGTACTTATTCAGGCGACGAGCGATGTGACTGGGTTTACACCAAAGGAGATCGCTACACAATTGAAGAACGGGAAGAGTCTTACCCAAATCGCTCAGTCGAAGGGCAAAACTGCCAACGATATTCTTACAAGGGCCAAGCAGATCATTGATGCGCGCCAGCAGGATCTCCTGACGGATGCAGCCAATCTGGTGAACCAGCCGAATCCGGCTGCTCGGTAGGCATCTGATCAATTCTGGTGATCATGAATCGCATATAAACGTCAGAACAACTACAAAAGAGGCACAGTCGCAAATCAGAATTGTTTGCTCTGTGCCTCATATATTTAGAAATGGCCGATTGTGTTTTACTCGTGTAGGTGGGTCGTTTCATTGGTTTGAATAGGCACCGCAAACGTTGCAACACTTTCGACAGGTACATTCTGTGCGCGGCGATTCGGGCGGATGCGGCCACGCACCCGATCAAACGTCTGCTCAATCATGGCCTGTGCCTGCGCCTCGCGACCACGCAAGAGGATACTGCCACCGGCGAGGAATAGAATCCCCGGCCAGACAAAATCGAGTAGGAAGAGCAGACCAAGCCCAACCCCCCATAGGCCCGCATGGAGCGCCTCATTATTGCGGCCAACTGCACGCCGCTGAAGGAATGCGCCCACGCCTCCGATGACAAGCGCTGCTGGTAAGAGCAGCCACCATAGATTAAGCCACCAAATAAGCCCTAAGGCAATCAGAAATCCACCGGCTATCGTGGCCTGACGATTATTTACATTCATGGAAGCCCCCTTCTTGCCGCATGTGCGGTGTTTCGTGTATGCTTGTGATACGCCGATGTATTAGCGATTGTTGCAACGATCCCAGAAGGAGACTTCACTATGGAGTATCGACCATTTGGCCGCACTGGAGTCCGTGTCGCACCATTGGCAATTGGCACCATGAACTTTGGCATGCCTACACCAGAGGATGAAGCTGCCCGCATTATTGATCGTGCTCTGGATGCAGGCATCAATATGTTTGATAGCGCCAATTCCTACAATAATGGCGAGAGTGAGGCGATCATTGGGCGTGTGCTGAAAGCCAACAAACGGCGTGATGAAGTATTTCTTGCGACCAAAGGCCATTTCCCGATTGGCACTGGCCCCAATGATCGTGGTAATTCACGCTTGTATCTTATTCGGGCATGTGAGCAGAGCTTGCAACGCCTGCAGACCGATCATATCGATCTGTACCAGATGCATCGGCCCGATCCAACAACCCCGATCGAGGAGACACTCTCTGCGCTTACTGATCTGGTGCGGCAGGGGAAGATTCGTTATGTGGGCTGCTCGACTCACCCAGCATGGCGGGTGATGCATGCGCTGATGATTAGTGAGCTTAAAGGTCTGGTACGTTATGTTTCGGAGCAACCACCCTACAATCTGCTGGATCGTCGTATTGAGAATGAACTGGTGCCAATGGCACAAGAACATGGCCTCGCGATTGTACCTTGGGCGCCGATGGCACAGGGTGTCCTCGCAGGGCGCTATACCAACATCGCGAATCCGCCTGCCGACTCACGCTTTGTGCAACGTGGTGGTATCTATGCCGAGCGGGTGACGCTCAGTGGCATTGAGGTTGGTGTGCGCTTTGCGGAATTAGCCCAAGCTGCTGGGGTAACTCCAGCGCAGCTCGCGATTCTATGGTGTATGCAACAGCCCGGCATTACAGCGCCAATCTTTGGGGTGCGTACGCTTGCCCAACTCGAACAAATCTTACCTGTGTGTGAGATGTCATTGAGCGACGAATTGCGCGCCGCCTGTGATGCGCTTGTCCCTCCCGGTACAGCAGTTGTCGATTTCCATAATACCTCAGGGTGGATGAAGATGCGGGTATGAGGAGCCCAAGACAAGGAGACAAGGAGACAAGGAGACAAGGAGACAAGGAGACAAGGAGACAAGGAGACAAGGAGACAAGGAGACAAGGCTTCGCCGTGAGCTCAACCGAATGGTGACCAGGTGAACATATACCGCTTTGCGTCTTTGCGTCTTTGCGTTTCAGGTGCTCTCCTAGAGTCTACTTGTTCTTGGAAAAAACTTGGACAGCACTTTCACATGCGCCTATAATAAAATGCACAATCCGAAGAACTAGATCGCAACCATTTAGGGAGTCCCATTTGTCAGACATCCAACCTTTGTTGAACGATGCCTCCCCACCGCCTGATCGAACGAAGCGCTGGGCACGGCTCCTAGTCAACCCGGTCAGCGGGATACAGAACGCTGTTGCGCAATTACCCGGCATCGTGGGAGCGCTTGAGCAGGCGGGCATGCATGTAGTGGTGTCCTTCACAACAAGCACAAATTCACCTACCGACCTAGCGGCATCAGCTGCCCGCGAACATTATGATTTGGTAGTGGCTGTTGGCGGTGATGGAACCGTGAGTGCGATCGCGCAAGGGCTTTTGGGGACTAACACTCCACTTGGCATTGTACCTTTGGGAACATACAATAACATTGCCCGGAGCCTCGCAATTCCTGCAAAATTGGAAGATGCAGTAGAGGTGCTCATCCACGGCCAGGCATGGCGAATTGACTCAGCGACTGCGAATGGTATGCCTTTCATGGAGGTAGCAGGTGTGGGTTTAGATGCGCGTCTCTTTCCGGTCGCTGAGTTAATCAAATCCGGCGCGTGGTACCAGTTGCCAGATGCGGTGCAAACCTTGCGTGATTATCGTCCTCGGAAATTGCGGATCGAGTGCTCGGATGGTTCGCAGCTATTGACACGCCCTCTGTTGGCCATGGTTTCGAATATGCCCTACTTTGGCATGGGGTTTGCTGTTGCGGCACATGCGCGACCAGACAGTGGCCAGCTGATCTTATCGGTGTTTGAGAATATGACTAAGCTTGAGCTCGTCGGCTATTTTGCGGCAATCGCCAATGGCCGATCAGTTGCAGAGCCGCGCATCGCGACCTATAAGGGATCGTGGTTCCGAATCACGACGACGGCGCGTCCGGGGATTCCTGTTCAGGTTGATGGCCGTGTGGTGGAGCACACGCCGGTGCTCTTTGCTGTCAGGCCCCAGGCACTCACTGTTGTGGCACCACCACAAGACCAGCCGTAGCCCTTCCTCTTCCTCAGGTTGGAGGCTGAAGGCTAGTCTTAAGACATCACCACCAGCCCTCCTGATTGTCTTCAACTCTGATTACTCGCCGCGCACAGCTCGGATCGCCTGCCCAAGTCGTGTGATACCTTCGGCAATCCGCTCTTCAGATTGGTAGCTGAACGCGAGGCGCATGCGATTATCGCCCTGGCCATTGGCATAGAATCCTGTCCCTGGCACGAAGGCAACGCCATGTTCTTCGGCAACTTTGGCGATCAACCGGGCGCTCAGGCCTTCTGGCAACCCTGCCCAGATAAAGAACCCACCGGCTGGTTTGGGAGCGGTGATATCAGCAGGGAATTCGCTGGCAATCAGCTTCAGCATCAGGTCACGTTTGCGGCGATAGGTTGCGTTGAGTGCTTTGATATGGGTATCGAGCCGTCCATCGGCACAGAAACGTTCGACAAGGCGCGTCATAAATGGGCCACTCGAACCTTCGAGTTTGAATGCCTTCAGTCGATCAATGATCGGTTGCGGGCCAGCTGCCCAGCCGAGGCGTATCCCAGGTGCTAAGATCTTTGAGAATGTTCCCACGTGGAGCACCCAATCGTGGTTAAGTGCAGCCAGGCGCGGCGTCGGGTCGCCCTCGAAGCGTAAATCGCCATAGGCATCATCTTCAACCACCAGCACCCCGTACTCGGCGGCCAAATCCACCAAACGCTGGCGTCGTGCGATGGTCATGTCACTACCACTCGGGTTCTGGAAGGTTGGGATGGTATAGATAAATTTCGGCCGTATACCCTTGGCCGCTTGTTCACGCAGAATCTGCTCAAGTTGATCGGTATCCATGCCGTGCTCATCCACATTGACAGTAATGAGTTGGGCGCCACCGATCAGGAAATTCTTCACCGCGCCCATGAACGTTGGCCCTTCGACGATCACAATATCGCCTTTGTCGACCAAAATCTGGGGCAGGAGTGCCAGCACCTGGCTGGAACCATAGGTCAGAATCACTTGCTGATCTTGGATCGCCATGCCTTGGCGTGTGAGCCGCTCGGAAACCAAACGTACCAACCCAGGATATGACTCGCCGTAGTTGAGCGCTCCATCAGTATCTTCGGCTAATATTTCGGCTGTCGCGCTACTGAGCGCGTCGACGGGGAACATCTCTGGGCCAGCAAAGCCATACGAGAGGCTGATAACGCCTTCGCCTGCATCTGGCCAAATCTGTGCAGGCCGGTTCTCTTTTGCGCGCCCCGCAAAGAGATCTTGAAGTTGTGGGGGTGTTGTTAAGGTTGACATATGTTCTCCTGAGTTAGATCGTGGCATTGTGCTTATGCAATAATACCAGAAGAATCGCTTAAGAATTGTACTACATCACTCATGTGTGTGTCGCTACATGTTTCACGGAGTAACCCAAAGCCTATGCTATAATGCCGCAGGTCTTGTGAGTATAGGGGTAGTGTGCGCTTTTCGTTTGAATCGTGCTCTATGGGTATTTTTGCAATTGAGGCTTGTCCATGAATTGGCGCCGTCTGCTCGGCCCACTACGTGTGATCGTTAGTGTTGGTCTTATTACATATCTGATATGGCATGCTGACCCAATAAAAGTATGGGATCGCTGGCGCAGTGCCGATCTGCGTTTTATTGCCTTAGCCGTACTTATCCAATTGATTGGTATTGCTGTGAACGCCGTACGTTGGGGTGTCTTGTTGCGTGCACGCAACCAAGGGCAGCCCTATTCGTGGTTGGTGAAGGCCTATTTAGCAGGCCAGTTTGCCAATAATTTCCTGCCCACCTCGGTTGGTGGCGATGCAGTGCGCGCAGCACAACTCGCACGGCGGATCGGAAGCCTGAGCCAAGCTAGCGCTTCAGTCTTCTTGGAACGCCTCGTGGGCTTCCTGGCGCTGAGTATGATTGTGAATGTGGCATTGGTTTGGGCCTATCTCGATCATACCGGCCGTTCATTGGTGACAACCCCTGAATTACGGCTGCTAACCGTTGCTTTTACAGTTGCTGCTGTTCTGGCAATGATTGCCTCATTTAGTGCGCCACGCCTCCTGCTGCGCTTCGGGCCACGCCTGCCACATCAGATTCGCCGTCCGGTTCAGCGTATCGCTCAAGCGCTGGGAGATTACTTTCCGCAAGGGCACACACTTGCCAAAGTGCTAGGGTTGTCGTTAGTCTATCAGACATTGTGGATTGTTAATCATATTGTTTGTGGGCTTGCGCTCCAGATCGATGCGCCAACCCAGATCTATTTTCTGATGGTGCCAATCACTGATATGGTTGGGCTAGCGCCGATCTTTGTGAATAACCTCGGCGCACGTGAGGCAGTTTTTACACTCTATCTTGCGCAGGTAGATGTTGCAGCGGCAACCGCGATTGCACTTGCCTTTATGATCTTCACGGTGCGCCTTGTCGTTAGTACGGTCGGTGGTTTGGTTGTATTGCTGGGTGGATTTGATCTCAAGACGTCAGAGCTTCAGAGCCAGGGAACCCCAGAACCTCAAGCAATCAAACAATGAATTGCGTATGACCACCACAATTATTCTTCCATTTCGTAATCACCGTACACGCATTGTCAGTCGCTGTGTTTCCATCCTGGCGCTCTTACAGCCCGAGGATGAGTTGCTTGCAATTGATGATGGCAGTATCGATGGTGGGCTTGAACTGCTGCGTGAACTTGCAGCACAGGATCCGCGCTTGCGATTGGTTGCGCTGCGACGCTCATTTGGGCAGACAGCAGCGCTGGCAGCGGGATTTGATCGCGCACGTGGCACCGTTGTTGTTACGATCGACGCGGATGGTCAAACCGATCCTGCTGATATTGCACTCCTGCTGGCAACTATCGATTCCGGCGCAGATCTGGTCAGTGGGCGACGCGATGTGCCGCGATCCCTGCCAACACAGATTGGGAACGCACTGATTGCGCGTGCAACTGGGGTACGTCTGCACGATTATGGATGCCCACTTAAGGCATACCGTAGCGAGATTTTACACGAAATGCATCTGTATGGCGATCTATATCGTTTTGCACCAGCAATCGCAACCTGGCATGGTGCACGTGTTGTCGAAGTGCCTGTTCGTGAGGTTCCAGGCCATGGTGTGCAGCCTGGTGCTGGGTTGGGGCGCGTTGCTGGGGTTCTGATTGATCTGGTGACTGTCATGTTCATGCTAAACTATCGTGCACGCCCCATGCAGGCGATTGGCTGGTTTGGCGGGCTGTTGACCCTCCTGGCTGGCCTGCTGGGTTGTTATCTCTTGTATGTCAAACTGATCCTTGGCCAGGATATCGGCCAGCGGGTGTTA
>JANLSE010000509.1:0-14888 GCA_031362265.1 Roseiflexaceae bacterium | reverse complement strand
GTTGATCTCGCCGCAGCGCCTGACAACAACACCTAGCAACCGAGACGCACCTATGGCTGACTTGCCGTCCCCTCCCGATTCTCACGACACTGGCGTGAGGCCTGCCCGCATCATGATTACCAACAGACCTTGGAGGCTGTACATGCGGCTTACCATCATTGGCCTAGTTTTGCTGGTGGTTGTGCTGCACCTTGCTGGTGGTGGCCTACGTGGCCATTGACTATAGTTTTAGAACTCGTCTGATGTTGCACAATGCCTGGATCGTGGATGTGGTCTCTCCCACACTTCGCGGTCGGTGCTCTAGCCTTTGCAACTCGCCCGCACCTATGGTTTATGCCAGCCGCCCCTGATATGGTTGGAAGGTACAGGAGCAGCGCTCACTCAGCACGAGGAATGCCCAATCACTGATGTTTATCAGGGCGTTCCTCCCACCAGCTGTAGCGATGGGAGGAACGCCCCATACTTTAGTCCGCTTGAACGCACGTGCACAAACATGCGGACTTATGATCAGGGTTTCGCGCCAGCTACTGCGGAGAGACATCTAAACTGAGACGGTGGGCCACCCACCGTTATGCGGAGCTGCCGACCATCGGGCAAATGCGGTGCAGCGGCAGTCACTCGCGCACATACGTCCAGCAGATCCCGATTCAATTGGCGATCATTAAAAGGGCGGAGCGTGACCTGCACACAGGTTGGTTCCCAAACCACGTGCCCTGGGAGTTTGAAGAATGGTTCAAGGCGATTCCAGGTTGCATGGGCATAAGTGGTCGGAAAATACTGATCCCGTGTCCACATCCCCAGATTGGTCAGCGCCACTTTGTAGACGGTCATCAGTTGGTCTTTGTCGTTATTCAATTCGTACATCTGCTGCTCCCGCGCATTGAGGTCTTCCAGCCCCCGCAACACCTGCCGTTGTTCGCAACAGTACCGTTCCAGTTTCCGGTGTTCGGCATTACTTTCGCTGAGTGCCCGATTCATCTTGGTGCGCAACTCCAGCAACTCGGCGTCGGCCAGTCGCTGCATGGCTTTGCTTTGGATGCGACAGATCTCGGTACTCACTCCGTGCAGGCTCAGGGTACTGATATGGCTATTCAGTGCGCTGTACAGCGCATCCCCCCGATCCTTCAGGTGCTGCCAGCGTTTGTGATACCGCTGGCTGGCCCGTCACTCGCGTTCTCGCGCACCGTCGGCCCAACGCTGGAGCGTATCGCGGCGCTGCTCCAAGATCGTCCGTCGTTTGGCAACTTCTGAGTGTTCTACCAACGTTTTGACATAGCCGTGGTTGGTGTCCAACCCGAGCGGCAGCAGCCAGTCCTTAATCGTGTTCTCTTGCACAGGCCAACGCCGCATATACAACCGGGCCAACGTTACCGCATCACCAACTGCTGCGGTGCTCACAATCGGAATCAGTTTTGGTTGCATCGGTGCTGCGGGCGCCGCCGTCGCGACCCATCCTTCTTCCCACCATCCGCGTTGATCACGCGGCACGTCGGCTAGCCAACGCCGCTGTGGTGGCACCCCGTCGGACGCGTCATCGGATGGCGGCATAGGCATCTGAGCGCGCAGATCACGGACGAGCGCGACGTGGAGCATCAAGGGGGTTTGTGGCTGGCTCGGGACGGAGAGCTGGAACCGCGCGTCTGCCACCTCCCGCACCACGGTTCCCTGACGGTCGGTCGTGAGTGGCACGAATGGCCCAACCTCTGTGAAGGAGGTCAGTCCATCATATTGGTCGCTCCGCAAGATCGTGATGACGGTGCATCCGTCGGCGGCCAAGCTGGCCAGAAAATCACCGCCCATCCCTTCGCGGTCAACCACCACACGGCTGATAGATGGCTGTGTGGTCGCCTGAGCGTAGCGAGCGATGATGTGGGGGAGTCCGATAGTCAGATGTTGATCGCCACGATGGGTCGTCAGGATGAGCGGATGTCCGCGATCATCGTGGAGCAAGACCAACGCTCGACAGCCGAGGATCGCACCGGTGCGGCCAATCAATCCACGCGGAATGCGATCATCGGTGTAGACCGGCTTGCGGTGGCCATCAATATAATAGGTAGGGATCGGTGCGTTTGCCTCGGTGGGCGGTGGTTCCCACAGACGAGCAGTCCATTGTGCCAGGGCATCGGTGAATCGTTCGGCCCCACCTGCGCGCGCCAACTCGGCCAAGCAGCGTTCGATATGTCGGTAGCCATAGGCCCATGTTCGCCCACTCAACAGGGCCAGCATCGTACCGGTATAACTGCGCATATCCCAGGTACGCCGTAGGCCGACCGCTGTCAGAAAGAGCAGCGTCAGCAGCAGGGCCCGAACGGTGGTTGCTCGCATGTGGGCCAGGCGTGCAGGTAGATGTGGGGCAGGCAGTGCGTTGGTCAGCGCCGCCAACAAGCCGGTTTCGTGCGCTGCGGCGAGCAACAGCAGGCTGCCAGCACCCTCGTGTATGATGGGTTGCGCCGTGGCAGCGCTCGTTACGTTTTTTTGGTGCAGGCGGTCGGATCCAGCGCACGCCAAGCGCGGCGCGCACCCGATTGAGCTGACGGACACTGATCGTGATGCCAAAACGCTCGGAGATGAGGTGTTGCAGTTCATGGCTGGGCGTATGTGGGGCAGATTGACAGTGGCGCACCAGCCAGGTACGAATGGGGGCACACGTTTTGGCCGGATGGCCGTGGCGCCCATCTTCAAATGCCGCTGGCCCCTCGCAGCACGCCCGCAACCAGAGGCGATACGCAGTGGCACGACTGACCAGCAATCCGGCAATTGCGGCAGCAGCATCCCAGGTCACCCCGCGATCCATCGCTTCTACCAAGCGTGCTTTCGCGGTACGTACGATCATCCATCGATTCACTCCACGGCACGAAGGTACCGAAACATACGCATGTGATGGAAAGTGTACCATGCAGGACAGTCTCAGTCTACATGACTTTGGCTCCCGAGTGGCGCGAGACCCTGATAATGTATTTGCGCAGCCGCATTTCCCTGGTTGGCACTACTCGCTACTGAAGGGGGATCGTGGCCTACGTGCTGGTAGATATGCCCTATTGATTGAGGTTGAGGATATCGCAACCCGCGATCGTTACATGCCAACTTCTCGGAGCTATACCATTGAAGCAAATCAATTCTTGGCAGCATATCCGGAACTCGCCGTGGCATACCAAAGGCTGGTATCTTTGGTCGTGAATATATCGCCTGGGACAGACTATGAGGTTGTTACTGAAGGCATGTAGATGAACGCGTCAGCTTCTACAGGTAAACACGCTGCCCAGTGCTGATGTCCAGAAGCGCGCCAGCCACGGAGCTGATACTTGACAGCCCTAAATCTGCCTGCTATTGTTGCATTGAGCATGTGATATTTATCACATATATGCGATTACAACATAGTAGGCAATATGATCCATCGCTTGGCGCCTGCTCAACTATATATTGTGATGCGCGGCATAAATTCGCTTGCCTATGCATTGGTGTTGACGTATGAGTTAGCCTATCACACGGCTGTCGTTGGTCTGAGTCCCTTCCAACTTGTGCTAGTCGGAGTGGTCCTGGAAAGTATGACATTCTTTTTTGAGCTTCCGACTGGTATTGTTGCGGATCTATATAGTCGTCGCTTGGCGGTCATCATAGGTATATTCCTTATTGGCAGTGGTTTTCTTATTGAAACGCTCGCTCCAATCTTTGCCATTGTGTTGCTGGCGCAGGTTCTTTGGGGGTTGGGGTTTACGTTCTATAGCGGTGCAGAGGCAGCTTGGATTATCGATGAGATTGGGATGGATCACGCCCATGCGGTATTCTTACGCGCAACCCAGATTGGCCAAGTGCTTGCGATTGTTGGTATATTCTTGGGTGCGGCGCTGTCTTCGATCAGCATTCCGCTGCCAGTTGTGGTAGGGGCGCTGCTTTTTTTGCTGCTTGGTGCTGGTTTATGTTTTACTATGCCTGAAACAGGCTTTCAGCCAATGGCGCGCGATCAGCATAAACACATTGGTGAGCATTTCATGCGGCCATTCCAGGAAAGTATGCGCTTTGTGCGAGTTCATCCGTTGTTGTGGCGCATTCTGCTATTAGGGATCATCATTGGCCTATGTCTTGGCGGATTTGATCGTTTATACACGCCGTATCTGTTGCAGCAGGTAACGTTCCCGATTATAGCTCAGGTTGAACCAGTAACCTGGCTTGGCATCCTCAATGGTATCATCGCAATTGGCTCGCTGATCGGAACCGAACTGATCCGACGACGTTATCGTACAACTGATCAGATCGTTCTCATTCGCCTGCTAATGATTCTGTATGTTGGCATGATTATTGGAAGCTGCTTATTTGTGGCGACGGGTCTGTTCCTGATCGCTGCATTTGGTTTCTGCCTGAGTCAGACACTTCGCAATATCAGCCGCCCATTACTCTTACTATGGATCAACCAAAACGCTGAGAAACAGATCCGTGCGACGGTGATCTCAACCTATTGGCAGGCGAATGCCTTCGGGCAGATCATCGGTAGCCCATTTCTTGGCTGGCTGGGCACAATTGCATCACTACGTGTCGCACTTGGGCTTGGTACAATCGTCTATACAGCTACTCTGCCACTCCTATTCGTTGCGCGAGCGCGCTGGAAGGCCATACAACAGCCAGAGCCTGTTATTCCAGCAACCGAGCAAGAATAGTCAGGCGATATTCCAAGGAAGGATCTGGTATGTTGGAGCCGATCATTCAGGAAATTCGGTTCAATATCACAACAATCCAGCAGAATATGCCTCTATATACGCAGAACAACTTTAGTGATCGTGCTGCAGCCCTGGATTTTCTCGAATTCCATGTGATTGATCGAATTGAGGGATTGCTGCTAAGGGATGTTGGCTCGGTGGAGTTGATCGATTTGAAGCAAGCCGCCGAAATGGTGCATATGAAATTAGAACGGGTCAATGCGGATCTGTTCCGAAGGCTCCGACAGAATATTGCATCCGGCCAATATACCAGTGCAGCGTTGCAGCAGCAGTTGATTACATATGCTGGTGGTGTTTTGCAGATTGCGGATGCGGCTGAGCAAGGTTACGCTACACTCGATATACTCGTCAATGGTCTACTGTTGAGTGACGCTGCGCCTGAAGACACTCGCCAACGCGATCCTGAGATGGTGTTTTATCAACCCACCCCAGTTCGAATTGTTCTTGAGATGATTAAACGGACAACAATGCAGCAACCAGATGTCTTCTACGATATTGGCTCTGGCTTAGGCCAAGTTGCTATTTTGGTACATTTGCTTCGTGGGGTTCGGGCGATTGGTGTGGAAATCGAGCCCGCCTATTGTGCGTATGCCCGCCGCTGTGTACAAGGATTAAACCTTACACAGGTGCAATTCAGCAATGCAGATGCGCGTGAGGCAGATTATTCAGATGGAACGATCTTCTTTCTCTATACGCCATTCGAAGGCAGCATATTGAATCATGTGTTAGAACGACTCAGGCAGGAATCAACCCATCGCAGCATCCGGATATGTAGTTATGGGCCGTGTACACAACAGGTGGCACAACAGCAGTGGCTAGAATGCCTTGATCAGAATGATATTCATTCAAACCGCTTGGCGATCTTCAAACCGGTGAAATCAGGAGACTAATCCCATGCAGCTCCAATTGCTTGGAACGGGGAGTCCCAATCCATTGCCTGAGCGTCAAGGCGCTGCGGTTTTGCTCTCTCACGCAGGTGAGCACATCCTTGTTGATGCTGGCCGCGGCGTGACAACCCAACTCATCCGCGCTGGTGTGCCACCCGAGGCACTTCAGGCTGTCTTGCTCACTCACCATCACTATGATCATATTGGTAATCTTGGGGATCTGCTGCTCACCGCATGGCACCGTGGCAGCATACATCTCCCAGTGATCGGCCCGCCTGGTACTGAGCAGATTGTTCATGCACTCTTTGATCAGGTCTATCAGCGTGAAATCGCCTTCTCACATGTATTTGCCCGCGCAACTGGGGAATCCCTGCCTGATATTCATACTATTGTACCAATTATCACCATGAGCCCGCTGAACCCGTACCAACATGCTGGTTGGCAGATTCGCACCGCAGTGGTTGACCATGGGCAAGCCTTAGGGCTTAGCGATCAGGAATGGCCCTGCAGGGCCTATCGGATTGAATGTGCTGGGAAATCGATTGTCATAAGTGGGGATACGATCGCATGCGAGGGACTGATCACACTGGCGCAAGATGCTGATGTGTTAGTGCAGTGCTGCTTTTTGGCGGATGCAGATTTGAACACCTCGGTGCGTCGGTTTCTTGCCAAAACAGTGATTGCGACCTCCGGACAGGCAGGCAAGATCGCTGCGCAAGCCGGGGTGAAAACCCTGGTGCTCACCCATTTCAGCTCAATGGAAGATACCATGTTGGCTGCCATTGAAGCGGATGTACGGAGCGATTTTGCTGGGCAGCTCTATATGGGCGTCGATCTGCTGACGATTGAGTTGTAATTGAGTTGCGTGTTCTGAGCCTCTGGGTATCTTTCCATCGTTTGTCCGATGGAAAGATACCCAGATATTATTATACTCAAGGCGCAATCGGATGAAAGGAGCGCAAATATGCAGCAACAAGCACGCCAGTGGTGGAAGCAAGGCACACAGATGGTGCATGAAGCCGCGAACCAATCACAGATATTCGCACAATGGGTAGCGCAACTGGCCTCGCGCGATCCAAACTATGCCATTCCGGCAATCTGGGCTTTGCAGCAAGCTGGCCCAGTTGTTATTCCAGCCCTGCTGGAGGGGCTGCACCATCAACATCCGCGTGTACGGCGTGGATGTGTCGATACTATCGACCATGGCGGCTATGGTGGCGATGCACGTTGTGTCGCAGCACTATTGCCCATGCTTCTAGATCCCGTGCCGCATATTCGGCGTGCCGCCTGGCATACGCTCTTCTGCGAGCGCTGCCAAGATCTTACAAAGTGTGAAGTGCCACTATCTGTTCCATTGGATCAGGTTGCGCTATTGATTGAGATTGGAATGCACGACCCAAATCCAAAACTGAAACAACAACTCATGGCGGATTTAGCGAACCATCTCGCCGATATACGCGCACGCAAAGCGCTAGAATACTTGGTTGATACGGATGGTGATCCAACGCTGGTTACAGTAGCACAGCGCGCACTTGCGATTGCCTAAAATGTCCATGGCATAGTATAAGATTTGGAGGTTATATCAATCATGAATCCGCATCAAATAATCCCCAAGAACATTGATGAATACATCGCTGGTTTCCCCTCACCGATCCAAGAAATACTTGAAAGCGTACGCGCAACGATTAGAAACGCAGCGCCTGAGTCAGAGGAAGTAATCAGTTATCGTATGCCAGCCTTCAAACAGAATGGCTATGTGATATTTTTTGCTGCGCACAAGAAGCATCTTGGGATGTATGGCAACACAACCGTGGCGCTCGAAATATTCAAGGAAGAGCTAGCTACATATGTGGGGCCAAAAGGCTCGCTAAAGTTCCCATACAATAAGCCAATGCCACTCGATATCATCAGCAATATTGTGAAACTAAGGGTTAAGGAAAACCAGGAACGTGCAGAGGCCAAGTGAGATGATATGGAATATAACAACGCTGGCGTTCAATCAATCGATGCATATATCGCCACCTTTCCGCAGGACATCCAAGCACTACTTGAAACACTACGGGCGGCGATACGCGCCGCTGCGCCGAATGCAGAGGAGAGAATCAGCTACCAAATGCCGACATTCTTTCTCAATGGGAATGTAGTTCATTTTGCTGCACATCCGAATCATATTGGATTCTACCCAACACCGAGCGGAATCGATGCATTTAAACAGGAATTAGCAATCTATAAAGGCGCAAAAGGTTCGGTACAATTCCCCATCAATCAGCCATTACCGCTCGAACTGGTAAGTCGGATTGTTCAATATCGGGTTTCTGTGAATCTTGCTGCCGCTGCAACCAAGCGTCCCAAACGCAAAACTTCATAGCGATATATAGTGCAAGCCCCGGATAGAAGGAGCGCTCGATGGATCATGCCACGCAACAGCAATTCGAGAATCTCTGGTCTAGGGATCGTGTAGCACAAAATACAGCTTTCTTCGCCATGCTTGAACAGACCAACCAGCCTGTAGATTGGGTTTATGAGGTGTGGGGCACACTCGTAGAAGAACTGCGCCACTTAGATAATCACAATCGGGCGATTGCAGCCCAAATCTTGTGTAACCTTGCCAAAAGCGATCCCGAGTGCCGAATTATACAGGATTTGCCTGCGCTCTTGGCCGTCACAAAAGATCCACGCTTCGTTACTGCACGGCACTGTATGCAATCACTCTGGAAAGTTGAGTCGGTACACGCCAGCAAGAAGCCCTACTCCACGGGCTTGAGCATCGTTTCCATGAATGTTCAACCGAAAAGAATTGCACCCTCATTCGTTATGACATTCTCCAAAGTCTGCGCAATGTTTATGATACTGTTAAGGACGAAAGCATCAGAGCCAGATCAGTGGCCTTGATTGAAATAGAACAAGATACAAAGTACCGCAAGAAATACGCCACGCTATGGAGGGCAAAGTAAAACGCCTGAAATGGTAATTTAATCAGTCTACGGCTTTCCTGTGTTTGTTGCTCAACTTTTATTTCGGCACGATGTCGGGTTACGCTATAATCGCAAAGCCCAAGACTAGCCGTGACGCCTAGGATTCGGGATCATTATTGTTGTATGCTGAGTTGCATCCCTGCCGCAGCTAATAGCCGCTTCGTTCTTGAGCACCAGTGATGCTTGCGGGCGTTGCTGGTGCTCAGTCATTTCTTTCGCTTATTCCTTCGTAAGGAAGCCATATGAAAACAATTGGTCTGATTGGTGGTATGAGTTGGGAGTCTTCGCTTGAATACTACCGAATCATTAATGAACGTGTTAAGGCACTGCGCGGCGGCTTACATTCTGCCCAGAGCCTGATGTATTCGGTTGATTTTGCCGAGATCGAAACCTTGCAGCACCAAGGCCAATGGCAGGCGGCAGGTGTGATCCTGGCCGATGCAGCCCAACGCCTGGAGCGTGGCGGTGCGGATGTAGTAGTGCTATGCACCAACACCATGCATAAAGTCGTGGATGCAATCACAGCTGCGATCCAGATCCCCTTAATACATATTGCAGACCCTACTGCTGCGGCGATTCGGGCAAGCGGTATCCGCAAGATTGGCCTACTTGGAACGCGTTTTACCATGGAACAGGATTTTTATAAAGGCCGGCTCATTCAGCAGCATGGTCTCGAAGTGCTGACGCCAACCCAGACAGATCGCGATAGTGTGCATCGCATTATTTACGAAGAACTCTGCCTTGGCGTTATTTCCCCAGCTTCAAAGGCTGAATACCTGCGGGTTATTCAACGCATGGAAGAGGCCGGTGCTGATGGGATTATTCTCGGCTGTACCGAAATTGGGCTGCTCATCCAAGCCATAGATAGCCAGTTGCCATTGTTCGACACAACGCGGCTCCACGCTGAAGCTGCCGTAGACTTCGTATTAGGTTGACATAAAGATAAGTGATAGATGCATACTCACTATGATCATGAGGAGTTGCTGTGATCATTGTTCCCTGGGGTGAAGCAAATTGGCTTGAGCAGGTTCACACCTGGATCGAAGCCGCGTTAGAAAGCCAAGGAATGCGTATTCATGGCCCGATAACGCAGCCACATATACGTCCTTGGTCGACGGTATTGCATGTGCCAACCAGTGGAGGCGATGTCTATTTTAAAGCAACAGCTCCATCACTACTGCATGAAGTTGCGATAACCCAATATCTTGCTACTCGCTACCCCGAATATGTGTTGCCACTGCTTGCGCTGGATTCGGATCGCGGCTGGATGTTGCTTCCAGCTGGAGGTGTGCCGCTTCGTCAGGTTATTCGCGCCGACCGAGATCTACGGCATTGGGAGCGGTTGCTGCCGATCTATGCAGAACTACAGATTGATCTAGGCCACTCGATCTCCGAATTGCTGACACTTGGTGCGCCCGACCGACGACCAGCAACTCTGCCAGCTCAATATATTCAATTATTAGAAACTCCTGAAGCGTTGGGAATCGATCAATCTGAAGGGATCACCACCGCAGAGCTACACCAACTCTGGCAGCTTGTGCCACGCACAACAGAGCTTTGCGAACAACTGAGCAGCAATACCCCAGGTGCATCGCTTCATCATGGCGATTTACATGATGGCAATATCTTCCTACACAATCAAGGCTTCCGTTTCTTTGATTGGGGTGATAGTAGTGTGGCGCATCCATTTTTCTCCTTACGCACTGCGTTTGTGAGTGTTGAAATATCGCTTGGGCTCGAAGAGGGTGCTCCAGAATTTGCCCGGCTGCGTGATGCCTATCTGGAGCCATGGACACGAAGTGAGCCATTGAAACACCTACAAATACTATTTGAGCAGGTTCAGCCGTTTGCTGCATTGTGTGGCGCGTTGACATGGCACCATGTCGTTTCACAATTACCTCCCGACCAGCAAGAGGCCTATGCTGAACCTGTGCCAAGTTTGCTGCGCGAATTTCTGAGTGCGACAATGTAGTAGGGCAAAAGTCAATGTGAAATAGCTGCCTATGTGCAATCTGGTTGAGGATGCATGGCGCATAGCAGCCATCGTTACATATATTGCGATACTGCAACGAGATTTAACATAATCTTCACGCCCTTGTGCTTGCACAATTCACGTGAAGGGCGGATAATACAATTGCCGATCAGCAGAATGAATGGGGAACCAACGTGGCGGTACAAGTCTGGATCGGTGAAAAGCCTGAACATCCACAAGAACGTCGCGCGATTATTGCGCTGGCAAATGGGCTAGAGCGCCTCGAGGGGTTATACCTCGTACTGGCGAATTTTAGTGTGGGCGGGCGTAATATCGATTTGGTTGTCATTAAGCAAGATGGTATCTTTATCATCGAGTTGAAGTACTGTGATGGTAAGGTTTTTGGCGATGTCAATGGCCCCTGGTTCGTGGAAGGCTCCAATGGTGAGCGCAAGCGACTTAATCCTGGCCGTAAAAACCCGTATAACCAGGTGATTTCCTATTACTATAGCCTTGTCAACTTCCTCAATGATAATCGTTCACGCTTTCTTTCTGGGCAGAAGGCGGCAAGCGCTGATTTCCGCACTTGCCGCCGTTTAGTAGTGATTGCACCACTCCTGCAAGAAGGCTCACAGGTCGAGACAGATTGGAAAGTCGATCTAAAGGGCCTTGATGAGCTGCCCGCGTATCTGGTAAGCGAGCGTTCTTCTGAGATTAGCCTGAGCGAAGAGGAAATACTCACCATCCCAGAAATGCTGCACTGTACGCGCTGGGATGAAGTTAGTGCGCTCGTTTCTGGGTCGCTAGCCCGTATGGATGCCAATGCTACTGCATCTCATACACCAGCGGCAGTTGCCACTGAACATGTGGCCAGCAGTAACACCCGTTTGGCCTGGCTACGTCGCCTCTGGTCGCGCCGCAGTGTAACTGGGCTTACTATTGCGGTTGCCGGGCTAACGACTGTAGTCGCTGCGCTTGTTATTGCGCTTACGCTCGCGGTACGTCCACCTGTTGCTCCGCCACTAGCCGATCAAACTGCACCAATGACAGCCAGTACAAGCTTACCAGCTGGGGCGGCTGATCCAGATCCGGCCATTAGTGCAACTGATTGTGTTTGGACAGGGTTTCAGCCGATTGGGCGGCGGCGTGGGCCAGGTGTCGAAACCTGGGAAACAGTTGGAATTACCAGCACAGCCGCAGATCTCGCGCCCGATGTTGTGGTGACATTAGAGGATGTGAAGTTTTGTAATAGCCAGATTGAGATCACATGGAGTGTGCGCAATAATACCTCTGATGTAACGATCAATTTGCCACTTACTGCCGAGAATATTGTTGTGCGCGATTCGCTCGGCAACCTCTACCCCGTCAATGATGCCGCCTCACGCCCTGCTGAAGTGATTGCAGATCCAGGCGCAAAAAGCCGTGGGACAGCAATTGTGCCGCATCCTGTGAATCAGAGTGCTCCAACACTGTTGATTCAGCTTAAGAAACAACCATTTGGCGAAGCGACATGGCTTGTGCCAATCCAACGCCCATAAGCGAGTGAATGCCTCACAAAGCGAAAGAGTGCTATCTGACACTGGATTTGTCACGTAGCACCCTTTCGCGTTGTCAGGTGTATTGTTTGCCGGGTTACTCGGTAATCTCAACAACCTCACTACTCTCAACAACCTTCTTTGGTGCAAAGCGTGCGAGAATGATACCCAATTCAAACAACAAATACATTGGTACTGCCAGTAGCATGAGGTTGAATGGATCGCCAGTAGGGGTAATCAGTGCTGCGAGGACGGTAATAACCACGGCCGCATAGCGGCGCCAACTGCCAAGTGATTCAGCCGTAACAACGCCTAGACGTGCCAGTAGATAGATGATTGCTGGCATCTCAAAGATCAGCCCATTCCAGAGTAAGAGTGTTGTCGCAATATCAATGAAGCTATCCCAGGTAGGGAGTGTTGTAATTGCAGAGGTTTGGCCGTAACCAAGCAGGAAGGTGAGCGCAGCTGGTACGGTAAACAGCCAACCAAACGCAAGCCCAGTAAAGAACAGTTCGGTCACAAATGGGAGTGCCATAAAGAGCATGCGTTTTTCGTGTTGCAATAATGCAGGGGTAAAGAACGCTACAATCTGGTACACAAGCACCGGCATCGCAAGTGAAATGCCAACAATCAAGGCGATCCGCATATAGCCCAGAAAGAGCTCGCCAACCCCAATTGCTTGTAGCTTTGTGCCGATCGGCGCAAGCCGCAACACCATAAGATCTGGCAAGGATTTACCAAAAATAACCGGGCTATTCACCAGCCAGAATCCAACCAGAGTACCAATTGCAACGGCGAAAGATGCTTTTACCAGACGATCACGAAGCTCAATCAGGTGTGGCACCATGCCTTGCCAGAAGTCGCCGATGGTCTCAAAGCTTGGGCCAACCTCTATAATGCTTGCAGTATCACCCAAGGCAAATGCTAATTCTGGTTGCTCATCGGGAAGCAGCAGCCGCACCAATACGGCGACAACAATCGGAACGAGCACAAGAATAACAATAAGTGACACAAGATAGGGTAATTGTTCCAGCGTCATTGGTTAACCTCGCTCGGTGGCGGAGCCAGATCCGCAGCAGTAGTGCTGATCGAGGGCTTGAGTTCACGTTGAATTTGCCGAATCTGCTCGCGCATGGATTCTAGCTCGCTCGAAACAACCTGAAGTTGGTGTTGGAGTGTTGCGATCTCCGCCTGAGCGGGTTCGGATGCCAGGATTGGCGCATTTGGCTTATTGGTACGTGCAACTGGCAGTGGGGTGCCATTCCCAGAAATCGTATTGGCTTCGTCTGTCGTTGGGCTAGTGAACATCTGGCCAACCAGTTGCGGTGGCGCAATGCTGCGATCCAGATCATTTGTAGCAGCCTGAGCTGCTGTTTCGGCGATCATCGAAGTGAATTCTTCTTTGATAGCATGCGCAGGTTGGATCTCGAGCACACCGCTTGGCATGAAACTCGTTTGTGTCGCCTGATGCAGTTGCTGAGCCGCTGCTGTCGTTGTCTCATGTGTCGCTAACGAGACATCATCCAGTTGTCGTGCAACATCGGTGGTGGCCTCACGCGTTACCTGAATCATCTCATCGCGTACGTTCTGCATTTCACTGCGAACGCTTTCCATCTCTTGCGTAAGATCATCACGGATGGCGCGTAACTCGCCCTCCAGTTCGTCACGAACGCTCAGAAATAACTGTGCATCGGGCGAGCGCTGTACCCAGTTACGCAGGCTCACGATGCCTTTGCCGAGTTGGCGCGCGAAAACTGGCAGTCGTTCTGGACCGACCACAACCAGCAGAATGATGATGAGCACGAATAGTTCGCCAGGGCCAATGCCCAGAAAGGTCATGCTGTACTCCAAGAGCGGCATATGGTATGGCGTACAGTCAATTGCAAAAAGCTATGCTGCTGTCAGTTCTGCAAGAAACTATACACCATACGCCAGAAATGAACCGCTACAAATGTATTCTGACTATTCCTGCTTGCCAGCAGCAATATAGTTAATTGCATCCTGTACGGTGACAATCTTTTCCGCATCTTCATCCGGGATCTCGACGCCGAATTCCTCTTCGAGCGCCATAATCATCTCAACGAGGTCGAGTGAATCAGCGCCGAGATCGTCGACAAATTTGGCAGTTGGGACAACTTTGTCACCCTCAACGCCGAGTTGGTCGATTACAATTTGTGTAAGTTTCTGTTCCATCTCCGAAGCGGCCATGGGATGTTCTCCTTTTAGTTTAATGCGTTTCTTTTGTCGGCTGGAGCGAACATTCGGCACCGCCGCAAAAACCTATCTATTCGTTTTCGGTGTGGCGAGAAACAATCGTTCCCAAGACACCATTGACGAAGCGACTCGAATTATCGCTGCCGAAGTGCTTGGCTAGCTCTACGGCCTCGTTGATTACCGCGCGCACGGGGGTTTTGTCCTGCTCATCGATCAGTATTTCGTAGAGCGCGATCCGTAATACGGCTTTATCGATCCCTGGCATCTGTGCGACTGGCCAGCTAGGTGCAGCCTCTTCAATGATCCGATCAAGGTACGCACGATGCTCCCACGCACCATAGCTGAGACGCTGTAGGAAGCGATCCCCCTCCGGTGCTAACATCTCATCCTCCGACCAACGCTGAACGACAATGTCAGGCGCATGATCAGTGGCATCGAGCTCAAATAAAATTTGTAACGCAATCGTACGGACGCGATGTCGCAGACTAGCCATGATCGAATTGCTTCTCCATCCGGCCTGACGGCTGCACCGCACGGGCGTCGATATCGTGAATATAGACATTGACCACACGCGCATCAATGCCTGCATGCTC
>JANLSE010000453.1:0-15130 GCA_031362265.1 Roseiflexaceae bacterium | reverse complement strand
GCTGATCGTAGCAGGGCTAGCTGGATGGTGGATGACGGACACTTGATACCAATGAGACAATCAGCCGTATCAAATCCGTCGCCTACTAATAGCTATGATTTCGCATAGATTCGATCAAGGCGATCTTTCTCACGAACATATACCGTCTCGACAAAGCGATAAATATCGCGAACAGATTGAATTGCGTGGTATCCTGATTTGAGGAAACGATGAATATCGCTCATCCCAACAACCTGGGCTATGTGTTCGGTACGATCGATCGCCAGGCGGGTGAGAGGCTTACCAGAAGTTCGAAAAACATTATAGAGCGCGCTCCGCACGAGTTCCAGCTGTGCCATTCGATCGGCATAATTGTTTGCCAAATGATAAGCCAGGTCGTAGAGCTTCTCATCAAAATCAATCGGGGCGCCTAAATCGATCAGGTGCTGAACAACAATCTCATCAAGGCGATTAGAAAGCTCTAGCAGCTGTAGCGCTGGTTCAACATCACGAATTGTCAGCCCAGGGATGATATGCACAAACTGGTGCAACCTGCGTGCTTGATCATCGCGCGCAGTAAAATCGCGTGGGCCATACATTTCATTGAAGAAGAATTCGCCGATCGCCTGGTACTGTGGCTCGGCAGCAAGATCAGCATGATCACGGCGCAACCGCTCGGATTGAAACTGCTGAAGAGCGAGCTTGTATTTGCGGGCTGGCATGAACGATTGTCTCTCTTACTGAGCACCAAGCCGATTGAGAGCAGCGCGAGCTTCACCTGCCCAGGGGCCAGTTTCACTCTGACTAAGAGTGGTGCGGAAGGATTGAATAGCAGCGTCACGGAGGCCGATCTGCTCCTCCGTGAGCCCTTGGTAGAAGCGCGCTTCGGGGTAGATACCGGATGCTTGGTCAACCGCGCTCTGAAAGCGGGTGAGTGCATCCTGATAGTGCGCCTGGGCAAATTCAATTCGCCCAATCCAATAGTTAGCCTCTGGAAAGACAGGCTGTGATTTAAGTGCTGCGTTCAGATCACCACGCGCATCCTCTAGGCGATTTCTCTGAATCAGTAACAACGCGCGCCGATAATGAGGTTCGGGAAGCTGTGTATTCGCAGCGATTGCTTCCTCATATGCAGCAAGTGCCTTCCGATCTTGTTCGGTCTGCTCATAGAGTTTGCCCCGTAATAGAAATGCCTCTGCATACTTGGGCCGCGCGCTTATTGCTGCCGCAAGGTTCGTTTCAGCATCCGTGAGTTGCCCAAGTGCCATCTGCGCTTGCGCTGTACCAAACAGGGCCTCAGGATATGCAGGGCGTAATATTAACGCAATTTGATATTGTTCCAGTGCTGAGGTTGGATCGTTTTGGCGAATCAGTGCCTCAGCGAGCCAGAGGCGTGCATCGGGCTGATTAGGATTGAGGCTTACCGCGTTTCGAAAGTGGCCAGCAGCAACAGACCATTCACCCTTTGCCGCAATCGATCGGCCAAGCCCAATATGTGCCGTAGCAAGATTTGAATTGGCACGAAGCGCTGACTCATATTGAGCACGTGCCTGATCGGGTTGATTACGAGCAAGTGCGATATCACCAAGAACAACCTGTACTTCGGGATAAGCGCCCTGGTGTAATTCGAGTGCACGCTGTGCAGCTTTGTCAGCTTTGTCCAGGCTCCCAATATGTAAGTTCGCTTGGGCGATGTAATAGGCAATTTCCGCATCATCTGGAGCATATTTTTGCGCCTGTTCATAGGCGTTCAGTGCCAATTCATCCTGGGCTGCTGCCGCCATTGTGCTCCCGATCGATTTGAGCGTTGGCACATCATTCGCCCCAGCCGCAAGAGCTTGACGATAATAATCGGCTGCAACGCTGGGTTTGGCCATATTCAAATTGGCCATTGCAAGCAGTGATGGGACATGCTCATGGTTAGTAGCAAGTGCGACACGGAATTGGCGCTCTGCTTCAGTTGTATCTTTTTGTGCCAGCGCAATTATACCAAGATCATAGGCAACTTCAACATTTCGTGGTGCAATGCGCTGGGCGTGCTCTAAGACACTACGTTGTGCATCAAGATTGCTGGCACCACGATAGATCTCGCTCAGTTCGATGAGTGCTTGAATATTATTACGGTTTGCCAGTGGCAGTAGCAGTTTTTCGGCTTCCAAATAGCCATCCCGCCCACTCAACCGTAATGTATGAGCAAGGGTAATCAGGGTTGTGTCGCTATTTTGCTCAGCTGCAAGCATACGCCGTTGAATAAGTGCTGTCGGCCAATCGGCTTCGTTCTCGGCTAGCAGTGCCAATTGAATACGGGCAGGGTAAAATGCCTGGTTACGCTCAATTGCACGGTTGAAGAGTGCACGAGCATCAGCATTCCGTTGTGCTGCATCCGCCTGGTTATCGGCGAGCCGCACCATTGCCAAGCCATAAAGTGCTTCAGGGCGGTTAGGTGCGAGTGTATCAGCCGTATTAAAATTTGCCGTGGCCTCTTGAAGATCGCCGCGTGCGAGAAGTGTATGGCCAAGCAGAACCAGCAGTTCCGTGTCACGTGGCTTCTGCGCCACCAACTCTTCAAGGGTTCGTTTCGATTCGCTAAGCGGCGAATTCCCGCCCATCAGCCCAGCCCAAAAACCAGCAAAGCCTCCTTGCGGCCGTACATTCTGGGATTCGCCGATTTCGGCAGCAATAACCGCCTGCCAACGCTGTGAGTCGTGCATATCCTGATCGGCAAGCCGGGCCTGGTAGGCAGCAATTTGGCCAGCGATTGGCCGACCAGCCGCATCCTCAGCTACCGCATGAATATTCCAAGTGCGTGCCCGATCTCGTTCGAGTGAAACTGCTTCACCAAGGGCCGCCCGTAGTTGCCCAAGAGTCTGCTCGTTGAGATCATTTCGCGCTTCCATGCCCCACAAAAGTGGGCCGCGTAGCCCAATCAGGCGCGTAAGGCGCACAAGGGCCTGTTCGCGTACATAATCTGCACGCAACTGATTGGATTGCGCCTGGCGCACATCTGGAATCACCGAATCGATATCGCGTGCTATCTGTCGCTCAACCCGTGCAAGAACAGCAAGTGCATCCTCATCAGTACTTGTAGTGTCGGCATCTGGATCGCGAATCTGGCCATTAGCACGCATAGCCTCAGCTGTGTCTAGTAGCAACACACTCGATGCTGGCAGTAAACGCCTAGCAGCTTCAATCGATGGAAGAGCTGCAGCTGGATCATCGGCTGCCATGGCACTACGAGCCATGTTGTAACGTAGTTCACCAAGATCTGCCCCGCTTGTATTAAGGAGCGTGATCGCCTGATTAAAGGCATCGCGTGAGGTGAGATCACCGGCATCCTGTAGGATAGCACCAAGATTATTGAGCAGGAGCGCGGCCTGTGGCAAACTGCCCTGTGTATCGGCATCCACCAGTGCACGCCGATATGCATCTACTGCTGCAGGAGTTTCACCACGTGCCCAATTCAAATTGCCAAGCAACATATTGGGCAGCGTATGATCGAGGGCGGGATATTCAGACAGAAGCCGACTTAGGAGCAGGTGTGCAGAATCGGGGTGATTATTGCCGTAATCAGCAATCGCAGAGAGTAATCGAGGTAATACAACTGCCGCATTAATTGGTGCATTTGAAATCCGATATTGTAGTGGAATAGCAAAACGACTGATATAGCCATCCCAAACGAATGGCGCATACACACCGTTAGGCTGATAGGCCAAAAGCGGCATGAGTGTTACATCGTCAAGCAATCCTCCGGTTGAGATCGTTCCCCAAATAAGCACATCGGCACTATTCTTCGTGAGAAGTGTACGGGCAGATTGTTCGTCGGCAGGAGGCTCGATAACTAGGTGTGCCTGAACGCGGCCGTTTGTGGCTTGCGGAAGCAGCGCAACGAGGCTTTCGGCAGCCGAGCGACCGGTTTGGGTAATACTGCCATTTTGCTCTTGAAATGGTGCCACCAGCACTACAAAATCATCATTAACTGGGGTTGCGATAACACGCATAAGAACCATGCTGAAAACGCCAATGGTAAGGAGTGCCGCCACCCCAAGGCGAAGATGGCGATTATTTGCGGTATGCAACACGCGGCCGATTGCGCCAGGGCGTGTGCGTATTGGGGCAACTGCAACAAGGGCTGTTGTACCAGTCGCTGGATCCTTCGTGGATTGCGTGGGTTGCTCCCCGACAGCGGGTGGGCGCGTGCGAAAACGGCTAAGCAGATTCATGCGCAGCATTACAATGGCAACGAGCGCAACGACGAGCGGAATAATGAGGATAAGGGCAATCATCGCATTCATAGTAGAAGGCCTTTACCACACCTCATTGCAATTCGGCAGATTCGGACGAACTTTGCAGTGTCTGCGTCATCACAAAGCCAACTCGCTCAACAAACTGGGCAATTTCGAACGGGCGGCGCAAGAATTGCACCCGATCAACGCCACTACGTTCATCGGAGGCGCTATTTGACATGACAAGAATCACAATCGATTGCGGCTGTTTGTGGATCGTGCGAACCAATTCCCAGATATCTATGCCAAGTTGCGCATCCAGCACAACCAACGCCAGTTGAAGTGAGCGCGCCAACAGGACATGTGCTTCAAGGATGCCAGGTGCTTCAAACACCCGATACCCTGTATCAACCAGCGCACGCGTCAGCGTTGTACGTAACTGTTGCTCTGGGCACACTAGTAATACACCGGCTGTACGAACACCACGCCGATCCGCAAGCATAGTGCGACCCGCGCCAACCCGCCCATCAATCGCAAAGCTGCTGCCCGGTTGTTGTTTTGCAAACGCCTTCATCTCAGTTGCAATGCGGCTGACATCCTCATAGCTCGCAAATGTGCGCTGAAGGTTCGTCACAACACCAATCGAGATTGAAATGATCGGGAACGAGCGCGGAATCCCTTGACGATCGACACCCATAAGGTAGCCACGTTCCAAATCTGGCTCATCATAGAGTGCGCGCACCCGCTGATCAAATTCAGCAATTAAATTGAGGCATATCATTTGAACGGTTTCAGGCAAGGTCAATACAGCAAAATCATCGCCACCAATATGGCCAATAAAGTCGAGTTTCGACCCACTTCGTTGAATGACATCAAGCAATAATTCTGCAACCAACTTAATGACCCGATCACCACGTGCTGGCCCATAGGTATCGTTAAATGACTTAAAATTATCAACATCAATATAGAGCATCGCGAAGCGGCCTTCATTCTTCAGCCGATAGCGAATCTCCTCATCAAGCAATACACTCCCAGGTAACCCTGTAAGTGGATTACGGACAGGTTGGGCAGTTGCGCGACGCAGCAACCCTTTAATGCGAGCCAGGAGTTCGGGAATATTAAATGGCTTCGTTATGTAATCATCCGCACCCGTTTCGAAGCCAGTAACGACATCTTCTGGGCCTGATTTCGCGGTGACAATAATCATGGGGACATGCGCAGTACGCGTGTCATTCCGCATCTGACGAATTGCTTCGTAGCCATCGAGGATTGGCATCATTAAATCGGCAATGATCAAATCCGGCACCTGCTCTTGAGCCGCACGCACCAACTCATCGCCATTTTGTACGGTTCGAACGTCGTAGCCTTCCTTCTCGAGCACCAGCTCCAAAAGTTGACGTACCGAGCGCTCGTCGTCCGCAAGCAATATTTGCGCGCTCATATCACCAACTGGGCATACAGGCTCTCAAGGCTTAGATCCTGACGCACTGTCTCAACCGATGAAAGAGTCAATGCCGCTGCACTAACCCCCAGTCGAACCGCTTCGTCGATTGGAATGTCATTCAACAATGAATAAATAACTGTTGCGGCCAACGCATCATCTGCACCTGTTGGATCAACAACCTCTACTGCAAACGCGGGAACATTCCCATTCATATCGCGTGTCGCATAGACCAGCCCAGCTTCAGCACGCGTAATAATTGCGATTTCGACACCCATAGCGATCAACTGTTTGGCGGCCTGAATAGCTTGTGACTCGCCTGTAATCGTCACATCTGTCATCGCCTGCGCCTCGATCTCATTCAGCACAATAATCGCAAACGAACCAGCCAAATGCCGATAGCGCAACGCAGGCGTATATGCCGCAGGATCGAGTACAACTGGCACTTCGGCCTCACGGCAGATCGCAAGGATGAGCTCAGCACTCTCGATTGATACATTCGCATCGATCACAACCATTCGCGCCGCTGAAAGTAGGGTAGCATGCTCAGCAATATACTCAGGTGTGAGCGCGGATGTCGCAATTGTATCATCAACACCAACCAATAGCTGGCCCTGTGAACCAACCAGTGCAATATAAGCAGCTGAGTGCTGATCACACGAGCGAATCACATATTCGGTGTTTACCCCCGCTTTGGCTGTCTGGCGGATGATCGTATGCCCAAAATCATCTTCACAAACGGCACTCAGCAAAACCGTACTTGTCCCTAGGCGAGCCAGGTTTTCCGCGATATTACGCGCACATCCACCAATACTGATGCGCACATCGCCTGGATTTGATGTACCTGCTAAGGTATCGCCACGCAGGCGCGCCTTTACATCGAGGCATGCAGCCCCGATGACAACAACTTCGACTGGATTGGCCATCGTATTTGGCATATTACTTCTTCGGTGCTGGAAGCAAACCAACAGGTGCGCTACTCGCCAACAGCTTCTCGTATTCATTATCATCATCGAGCGCATCACCCAAAAGCGCCGAGCTTACGATAACGGAGATCTGTTCGGGTGTCATACTGGGATGGCGTTCCTTTAGGAGTTCGATCAACTGGCGAATACGATCATTTGTTGCATTACCAGTCAGTTGGATCCGAACAGCTTCGCTCTGAGCTGCACCCTCGCGTCGTTTCTTCTCATTATCAATTTCACGAAGCAATGCGTCTGGGCCAGCTTTAATTCGCTTAGCAGCTGCACGATCCATTTTATATGAATCGAGTGCAATTTCATGAACTTCGACACCCCAGCGCTGCACAAGTTTTTGCAATGCCGACTCAACAGATTGAGACAGTTCTTCGCGCTGTTCATACACAAGCACAAGATTTTCGGCTGCACCCTTTTTGAACAACTCTTTACGTACAATATCATCCACTTCAGCGCGCATTTGGCGGGCGAGCAGCTTTTCCCAAAATGCAACGTCAAGGCGCGCTTTGCTAAGCGGAAGCCCCATCTCACGCGCTACATCGCTTTGGATCTTGCCACGGTTTGGAATACCGCGTAACAGTTTGCTGGGATCTTTGACTTGGTAGCGCGTATGAACTTCGATATCTTCGACCTCATCGAGCGATCGAATATCAACTTTTTCTACCTTAATTTCTTCAGTCAACACATAGGTTGGGATAGTCGCAACATGGCGATCAAGAAAGGGCAGACTTGTTAGCGGGATGGAGGAGGGGTTCGCATATGCTTGACTACTCAGAAATGGCGCAACCATAAACGCATGATCCTCAGGGATAACTACTGTTTCGGCAGATGCACGCCGTGCCAGAGCAATAAGTGCTGCAGCCCATGCCACAGTGGCAATGATACCACCTGTATTGCCAAACACTGCTTGGCCGGCAAAGAATGCTGCCGCAAGCGAAATCAAGCCAGCCAAGCCAGCCATCATCATGATTTCGTCGCGTTCACCAACAAAGGCAATCACAAGGCCGATTGCCATAATAATGACACTCAGCAGCGTAACAAGATCATTTTGCGGCACCACAACATAAATCACCAGCAACGAAGCGAACATGAGGGCGAGTACGGCGGATGCAGCGGCGTTCTTAATAGCCATCTATACCTCCAGGAGGATTTTTAGGCGGCGGCGAGCAGTCTCAAAAGCGATCACTCCTTGTTCAAGGGGGTACCGCCCAGCTATTAGCGGCGTAACTTGCACCAAACCACGTTCGAGCAAGCGCAGCGCAGGTGCAAATGGGCCACAGCGCGACCCAATAAGTTGAATCTCATCAACGACCAGCATTGTCAAATCAAGTTGAGTTTCGGCCGCAACTGTACTCTTAATGACCAACCGCCCACGTGGGCGCACCAGCCACCGAGCGGTCGCTAACCCAGCCGGATTCCCAGTACAATCGACCACAACATCAAAATTCCCACGAACCTCAGCAGCGGTAAGGGTTGTAATGCCCTGCGCCCGCATTGCCTCCCAACGTTCGGGATGACGCCCAATCAGTGTGACATCACAACCAGGCAGCCGAAGCACCTGAGCGCAGAGTAAACCCAATTTGCCATCACCAACCACAGCTACGCGATCGGTTGGAAGGATATGGGCCTGTTCTAATATCTCGACTGCAGCAGCTAATGGCTCAGTAAAGACCGCCTCTTGGTCGGAAAGAGCAGCAGGAACACGGTGCAAGCAGGCGGTAGGTAAGGTCGCATATTCGGCCATAACTCCATCGCGGCGATATATGCCAAGTGTCGAACGTTCTGGGCAGTGGCTAGAATCCCCACGTAGGCATACTGCACAGCGGAAACAAGCTGCATTAATTTCACCGACGACCCGTTGGCCAACCCATTCCGAATCTGCGCACGCAACAACCGTGCCAACAAATTCATGGCCAAGCACCCCCTGAAACCCCTTATACCCATGCGTAATTTCGATATCGGTATTGCAGATGCCAACGAGCATCGGGCGGATCAACGCTTCGCCTGGCACAAGAAGCGGCTCGGAGCGATCCCGAATAAAGCGTAGCTGACCGTCGAAGACGAGTGCCTGCATGCGTTTCTCACTGGATGATTGATCATACTGATTGTACAGATCAAGAGCACAATATCACTGCTGTTCTTGTACGAGTGCTCTATTATTGTAAATAGTATCATACGTTCAGTATTTCAATTATACTATACAGCACGTTTCGATTGCAATATGGGAACAAATGACAAATGCGCATCCTTTTTCTTGGAACACCTGCTATTGCAGCGCTTGTATTAACTCACATTATTCGTGATCCAACGATCGAGATTGTGGGTATTGTCACCCAGCCCGATCGCCCAAGCGGGCGTGGACGGGCGCCTCAGCCGCCAGCACTTAAGCAGCAGGCGATCGAGCTTGGCCTTACTGTACCAATTCTGCAACCGGAGACATTACGCGACCCTGCGATTGTGGCCCAACTTGTGGCATTACAGCCAGATATTGGCATTGTGATGGCCTACGGCGAAATTCTACGCCGCAATGTTCTTGCAATTCCTCCAGCTGGATACCTCAATATCCATCCATCGCTCCTGCCGCGTTGGCGTGGCCCAGCACCAATCGCAGGAGCTATTCTGGCGGGCGACACCGAAACAGGCGTCACCGTGATTCGTTTAGCTGCACGTATGGATGCAGGGCCGATTCTGGCGCAGCACCGCCAAGCACTTGCGGCCGATGCACGCGCTGAGCCCCTGCTGAACGAGCTTTGCAGTATTGGCGCTGAGCTACTTCTGAAGGTATTGCCCACCTACCTACGCGATGAACACACGCTTATCGACCAGGATGAGAACCAGGCGACCTACACTGGGTTGATCCGCAAAACCGATGGTATCATCGATTGGCAGCTACCCGCCCAGCAAATTGAGCGCATGACACGTGCATATGACCCATGGCCAGGTGCGACCAGCACCTGGCAAGGCCAACCGATCCGTGTGATACACTGTAACGTTGGAGCTGCGCTCACTGATATGCAGCCGGGTATGCTTGCGGTGCGCGATGGAAACCTATGGGTTGCCTGTGGTAGCGAAGCACTTGAGCTACTGAGTATCCAACCAGCAGGCAAACGACCAATGAGCGCGGCCGATTGGCTACGCGGGATGCGCGATATCCAAGGTTCGCGGTTGGGGAATCCAGCTATATTTCAGCACTAAAGCGAGTGCCAGACCCAAAGGTTGCGCCGGCCTTCCTCGGCAAAACATGGAGCGGGTTTACCCGAACAGTTGATGACAACACTGACACGTATATTGCGAATTCAGATCCCAATGTGGTTTTTCTTACCACTATTCGCAATTGCAATGGCCGCCGGAAGCGTAGCGGGCTTTACAACCGCACAACGCTCATTACAAGCATGCCCATTGGAACCCCAAACATGTGCAGGGCTCAGCAGCTTCTGGAAAGCTTGGGATCTGCTTTCGAGATATTATGTCGACCAAAGCGCACTTGATCCAAAGAAAATGACGGATGGCGCTATTGCTGGCATGGCCGATAGTTTGGGTGATTCTGGGCATACGCGTTACCTTTCACCAGAAGTTGCAAAGGCCGAGAGGGAATCGCTGAATGGTGCATTCGAAGGAATCGGTGCCTATATTGATATTCGTGATGGCCAGCCATTGATCATCTCACCAATTGAGGGCTCACCCGCAGAAAAGGCAGGGATCAAGGCTGGAGATCTCATTCTCCAGGTAGATCAGCGCGATGTGCATGGGATCAGCGTTGATGAATTGCTCAGCCTAGTACGCGGGCCACGCGGCACTAAGGTGACCCTGTTACTCCAGCGTATTGGCCAAACCGAGCCACTAGAGATTTCTGTTATGCGCGACACAGTAAACGTACCTGCCGTAAGCTGGCGCATGCTTAGCGATCAGATTGCAGACATCCGGATAACGCAGTTCTCGGCCCAAGCTGGAGCTGAAATGCGGAAAGCGCTCGCTGAAGCGAAAGCACAAGGCGCCAAAGCGATAGTGCTTGATCTGCGTGATAATCCGGGCGGTTATGTGGAACAATTAAGGCTCGTAGCAGGGGAATTCATGCCCACCGGCACAACGGTACTTATTGAGCAAGATCGCGATGGTAAACAAAACCCATATACTACCCGCGAGGGCGGGACTGCCCTAGACATCCCATTGGTTGTTCTTGTGAACCAGAATAGCGCTAGTTCAGCTGAAATTCTGGCTGGTGCGCTTAGTGAAGCGGGGCGCGCACAGGTGATTGGCATGCCAACATTTGGAACAGCGACAGTCCTACAAACCTATCCACTCGATAACGGCGGAGAATTGCGCATTGGAACTCAGCAGTGGCTCACACCAAAAGGTGAGCTTGTGCGTGGCAAAGGAATCCGCCCAACCGAAGAGGTCGATTTACCAGCCGGAAAGAGCCCGCTCTCACCAGCAGAAGCGGCTGCGCTTGATGTTGCGGGCCTACAGGCGAGTGGCGATACACAATTATTGCGTGCGCTCGAAATACTCCGTGGCAAAGATTAGTATTAATGATCTCGCTGAGATTGGATAGAAATTGATGCGATCTCGTTTTGGGCTATACCTGCTCCTGTTTGTCTGTGCGCTCATCCCACGTGCACTCGCCGGGCGCTTTCTAACGATTGATGAGGCATACCATTGGTTTGAGCGGGTGCATCTGTTTGTCGAAGCGCTCAGGACAGGGCATTACGCAGCAACAAACCTGGTTGGGCATCCAGGGGTAACGACCCTGTGGTTAGGTGCATTTAGCACATGGGCTGAACAAGCGCTCGTGGCGCTAGGGGTTATTTCTGGGAATGATGCCGCACTGCACCGGGCATTATTGCGGCTGCCAATCGCCATTGTGTCGAGCGTATGTATTGTGTTGGCGTTGCCACTCGTACGCGAGCTTTTTGGTGACCGAATCGCGTTGTTAGCAGGCATATTCTGGGCGGGCGAGCCATTTCTGGTGGCACATAGCCAACTCCTGCACCTAGATGCCTTACTCAGTTCGTTCGTAACACTCAGTCTGCTCTCGCTATTGGTAGCGATGCAGCCCAATCCCTCCAGCGATTTCCAGGGCTTGATTTCTCTACACTATAAGCTGCGTTATCTATTATTTAGTGGACTGTTCGGTGGGTTGGCACTCTTAACAAAATCACCTGCAGTGATCTTAATGCCAATGGTTGGGCTGGTGCTCCTAAGCACAGCACTTGTAGCAGGCATACGCCACCCATGGAGCATAGTGAAAACGACGGCTAAGCCACTGGTGATTTGGCTGGTTGTCGTCGCGAGTGTCTGGATTGCACTATGGCCAGCAGCGTGGGTTGATCTTTTGGGAGCATTCAGAAGTGTTTTCATCCAAGCACAGGCTGATGGTGGAACACCGCATGGCTGGGGCAACTTTTTTATGGGCCAAGCAGTCAGTGATCCAGGGCTACTTTTTTACCCGGTGGCCGTGGCGTTGCGCCTCGCACCGTGGACGACCATAGGCCTGATTGTGTTATTCGGCCTGTCAGTTGAGAAGAGCATACGACATGGTAGAAGCTGGTGGCGTGCACATATCCCACAGCCTGCGCCCTATTCATTGATGCTGTTGGTGTGTTTTACGTTTGCGTTTGTGGTGATGATGAGCATCCCACCCAAGAAGTTCGACCGTTATGCGTTGCCAGTGTTCCCAGTATTGAATGTATTAGCCGCTGTTGGTTTCGTGAAGCTTGCCGGTAACAGCGTATTGAAAAGGTTTATGCAGAATACCAAGCAAGTGGAAATTCGTACCACTTGGGTGCGTTCATATGGCCTCATGGTGCTAACTGGGCTTGTTCTGGCAGCAAATCTGGCCTGGTATCACCCCTATGAACTGGCCTATTTCAATCCATTATTTGGTGGTGGAACAACCGCAGTGTGGGCGATTCCGGTTGGCTGGGGGGAAGGTTATGAGCTTGTGGCAGATTATTTGCGCACCCAGCCCAATGGAGCCGATCGGCCAGTAGCAGCACTTTATGAACCCGTAATCGATCCACTTGCACCAGCCGAGGCGGTGCCAATGGAATGGGCATATCTCCCAGGCAAAGTGGATTACGCAGTGTTATATGTGGATCAGATTCAGCGGGAGTATAAACCGCAACTGATTCGGGGTTTACTCGGACAAGTTGCGCCAGTACATACGGTAACCATCCATGGGATTGAGTACGCATATATTTACCAGATTCCACTGCCTGTGGCGCATCCGCTATCAGCATCGTTCGGCGATGCGATTCGACTACGTGGTTATGATCTGGATACGTCGGCCATCCGTACTCAGGGCGTCATAACCGTGACACTGGAGTGGGAAGGAACCGCTACCCCTGCAACCAATTACACGCTGTTTGTTCATGTTCTTGATGCTGCTGGGAATAAGATAGGCCAAGCCGATGTGCCACCGGGCGGGGCGCGCTGGCCAACCAGCCAATGGGGGGTAGGTCGCTATATCTCGAATATCCAGCAGGTACCAGTTCGGGCGGATGCACCAGCTGGCACATACCATATTGCAATCGGCATGTATAACCCGGATGGGTTTGCGCGGCTGCGATTGCAAGCACCAAGATCACCGGATTCAGGAGCCGGGCCAGATGCGCTACAACTCGCAGTGTTTGAAGTGCGATAGGGGTTCAGGGTGGGGCGGACTGAAGTCCGCGATCCGATTCGCGAGCGAGTGAAGTCTGCGATCCGATTCCCGAACCCTGGTTGCTCGCCTAGCGTTCCACCTCGTCGCGCAGCCGCTCAAGCTCAACATCGACATCCGCGAGCCGATGCTGCACTTCGATCAATTGTTCACGTTGTGAGCGAATGAAGCGTGTATAGGGGGCGATCGCCTCACGAATACGCAGAAGCATCTGCTCAAGCTCACGATCAAATGAGCGCCGCATAGTTGCTGAAAGCTGCACACGCAAATCGGCAATCCGCTCACGGAATTGCTTCTTGACCTGACGACGCTTATTGGGGATGAGATATAGCCCACTAACAGCCAAAACTCCAGCTGCCAATACACCCGTAAAATCAAGTGCGGCGGTGTGTAGAAGCGCAACTAAGATCGCACCCAAACCAACGGCGCCGACCCCAACTAAGGCTGAACCAGCGATTGCGCCGCGCACCTCTTCGGTGAGTGCAGCCGATTCGGTTTGGCGGTTGTAGCTATCGACAATCGTTTGCGCGCTGCGGGCAACAGAAGCAATCAGTGAACTGCGATTATACTCAAATGAGCCTCCGACATCCCCAATCAGGCCGCCTTGATGCTGCGGTACCTTTTCACGGCGTAGGTAATCGGTGATCGACTGCCATAGACGAAGGTTCTTGTCGATCATCCAATCGATCAGCGCCTGAGTGCGTTGCTCAATTTGTTCTGGCACATCGCCTACAACAAGCTGCTCAAATTCAGATCGAATGCCCTCTGCATCACGGACGAGCCGAGGGATATTGGAGACCTTGATCGTATCGTCGAAGAACTGCATCCCACGGAGTTCAAAATCACTGAGGATATTGGAAACTTCTGTTTCGTGGTAGTGAAAATCGCTGGTAAGATCTTCGGCAAACAGAGTGAGTTGGCGCTCAATATTCTCGATTGTGCGCACATCGTGCTGCAGCGTCGTCAGGCGCCCTTCCACAACCTTGAGGTATTTATCACCAATGCGCTTGGCAACTCCAAGAGGCGATGCTAATTTCAGCCGTACGCGCTCCTCAGGATCTAAGGTTTCGAGGATATAGCGCTCGGCTTCCTCGAAGCGGCTACTCTGCCAGGCCTGTTCATCACCCGCGGCGCGTGCACGTTGAGCTGAACGAGCTGAAACAGCCAGAATTTCGGGCGTCAGGCCAAACAGTTTGGTTGCATGTTCACGAATAAACTGCTCAACCTGCTGGCGCTCTTGATCTTCAAGCAGATCAACCTTATTGAGGACGATCACAACCTTCTTACCCCATTCACGAATGAGTTCCAGAAAGCTGCGTTCACTTTCGGTGAAGGGCCGATCCGCCGATGTGACAAACAGCACCATATCGGCACGCGGGATGAAATCGTGGGTCAGTTCCTCGTGGCGGCGGATCACAGCATTTGCGCCAGGCGTATCAACAAGAACCATCTGGCGTAGCATCTCGGCGGGGAACTGCCGTTCGACGGTATAATCGCCAAGTGGGGTTTCGCTTTCCGTTTCACCATAGCGAATGAGCGTGATACGATCAGTGGTTGGGGTAACCCCCTCCGCAACAACCTTATCTCCCAAGAGCGCATTAATAAAACTGGATTTCCCTGAGTTAAATTCGCCAGCGATCACAAGGAGAAAAAGCTCACCTAGATGAGCAATTGTGTCATCGAGGGTCTGCCGATCTGCAGGGGCAACATCAGCTCCAAAATCCAGAAGAGCGGATTGGAGGTCACGTAGTGCGGATCGTTCCTGAGTGAGCAGGGCCTCTTGGCGTTCGCTAAGTAATTTCCGGCGCGCGGTGAATCCGAGCATACTCTTCCTTGGGTTGTATACAAT
>JANLSE010000430.1:0-3956 GCA_031362265.1 Roseiflexaceae bacterium | reverse complement strand
CGTCATCGAGTTTATGCTCGGGAAGTACTGCGCCAACCTGTTCGATAACCGTGATGTGCGCGATGGACTTCAGCTTGTGCAGGAGGAAGTTGCGGCTTACATCCCGCGTGGTGATGAGACTGAGGTTATTAAAGCCCACATTCGCGAGCGCCCGCCACGTCGGATTATTGATATGGTCAAGGTCGAATTGAACGAAAAGCTCGATACGGGTGTCTACTGGGCCACACTCGGAACCGCGAATATCCGTAATGTCAACATCCGCCCTGAGATTGTCCAGAAGTACGAACGCCTGCTTATGGCTGGGGTTTGGTCGAATATCTTAGTAACCTATGATGACACGATCCGTTATGGCAACAAGACCTTTCCGTTTGTCATTACTCGTTTGGAACCAGTGCAGGTCGGGCAGGTCAGCCTTGACGACTACTGCACCAATCGTACACATTTCACCCGCGATCAGTGGATTGATGCGCTTATCCGCACTATGGGCTATGAGCCGACCGATTCGCGCCTGACCCTACGCGTGAAACTGCTCTACCTTGTGCGTCTCATCCCACTTGTCGAACCAAACTACCATATGATTGAGCTTGGCCCACGCCAGACCGGTAAGTCATTCTGCTTCACTGAGTTTAGCCCATATGGCACACTATTGGCTGGCGGGCAGGTAACCGTTCCAAAGCTATTTGTGTCAAACACGAATCCGCCTCGCGCTGGCCTGATTGCACAGCGGGATGTCGTTGGCTTCGACGAGATTGCTGAGAGCAGTTTTAACGCTGATGATGACAAGAATCTCTACAAGAACTACATGGAGAGTGGCCAGATCAACCGCGGCCTGATGACTGTGGCCGGTGATGCTGGGTTTGTCTTCAATGGCAATATTAATTTCGATCCGCGTGATGGTTCGCATGTTGAACACCTATTCAAGCCGCTCCCGCCAAGTGTCAGCGATGATACCGCCTTCCATGATCGTTGGGCGGCCTATCTGCCGGGTTGGGAGCTGCCCAAGCTGACGCCCGATCTGATTACCGGGCGAGTCGGATTCATCCTTGACTATATCAGTGAGCTATTCCACCGCGAAATGCGCCGCATTGCTCGGTATGGGTCGCTTTGGGAGCAATGGTTTGAGGCACCTGCACGCGAGTGGAGTACCCGCGATATGCGCAGCATCAACCGAACCTTCTCGGGCCTCACTAAGCTGATCTTTCCCGATGGGCAGATCACCAAAGATGATGCACGTACCCTACTGGAACTCGCCATCGAGCTACGGTTGCGTGTTCGTGTCCAGATGCACCATATGAGTCCGCAAGAGTTTCCACTGACCGAGATGCACTACCGCGATCTTGCAACTGGCGAGACATTCACCATCGCAATCGGCGAGGCATAGGAATGCCAACTTTATTCTAGGCAGATTGCTGTGTGGTAATTAGAGTCCGAGGAGTTCTTCCATGACGAACGTGCCACTTGCCAGTAGTCCACAAGCAGTATCGGAAGATCCATTGATCAGGCATGGTGCAAGTGATCAGAGCAATCAATGGCCACCCATGCCACTAGATGGCCCCGCGTTTGTCGTTATTCATGGCAAAGACAACCCTTCACAAATATATGGCCAAACATATTCATTCACAAGCGCTGCTGCCGGAGTGCCAGAGCGGCTGATCAGTGCACTCCAGGATTTTTCAAGCAAAGGGACACCTGTCTATCTGGTTATCTATCGGCCAGGGCCAGAGTACGCATTCACAGCCTGGGCTCGAGTACGGGCTGTCCACGAAGAGCCATCAGGGCAACCTGATAATTCGGGGAGCATTAAGCGTACGCTCACGCTTGAACAGCATGAATTTCCCGTCAGGCTGAATCTCAAAGGGAACGCCCAGAATCTCGTCACACAGATTCCGTGGCTGAGTGAGGATCTTAGGAGCGCTTTCAGTCGGCATAGTGTTTTTGCTAATCTAAACGGGGCTCTCCCGCACTTGCCGTGAATTGACGCTTAGCCAGTCGGAGTGAGCACCCGCTGGCGCAGCAGATCAAAGTTCGCGCGACCGTAGGCCATGCGCTTGATGAGCTTCAAGCGGTTCACCTGGCTCTCGACCTGTCCATTGCTGAAGGACAAAGAGAGGGCGGCCGCCACCGCCGGCTTGTCCCGCTCGATGCCGGCGGCAAAGGTTTGGAGCTCGGGGATGCCACTCGCGGTCGCGCAAGCGAGCCAATCCTCGAGGGCAGGAGCTTGTCGCTCTCGTACCATCTCGATAAACACGTGCGCCAGTTGATGTGCAGTGGCTACTGCTGGGGAGTGCGCGCAGAGCCGGTCAATCAGGGGTTGATCATCCTCGGTCACTGCGTCTGCGCGGCAGACTAACAACCAGGCCGCCTTGCGTGCGGATAGCCGTCGTTGGGGCGCTGGTGGCGCTGCCTTTGCAGGTTGTGCTGGGCGTCCTCGCCGTTTGGCCGGTTTAGCATGCTCCTGGACTGGAATGAGCTGCCAGTGCTGTGCGACCCAGCGCGAGATCAGCGCACGCGAGCCGGTATACCTGCGCTGGTCTCGCAGGTCGCGCCAGAGCTGGAGGGCATTGTCCTCACCTGCGGCCAGGCGCTGCTCGAGGTACGGCTTGAATGGGTCGAGCTTACTGGGTACGAAACGGCGCGTCGCCCGCTCAGGAAATTGGTCAGCCACGCTGTAGCGGCGCACCGTCTGCCGGCTCAGTTGGAGCTGTGCCGCAATTGCTCGGTAGCTCAATCCCTGGGCGCGCAGCTCGCGCACCGCCATATAGTGCTCGTGGCGGCGGTTTCGGCTCTCCTGGCTGGAAGCTTTATTCGCCGTGAGCAGCGCTGTCGGGTGAGACTCAGCTGAGGAAAAGGCGGGAAGTTCCTCTATCGCCTCGGTGTTCGTGGAAGCCAAGGCCTCTTCTGCTGCTGGCGGTGACGGGTTGACTGGTGATGACTCCTTTGTTGCCGCCTGGAGCGCACCCTGATGCCGTTCAAGCACGCGTTGCAGCATCTCGCGCACATTTTGCAAAAGGTGAAAGCGGTCCGCAACCTGCACCGCAGCGGGAGCGCCGCGGCTGGCTCCATCAGCGTACTCGTTCGCGCGGTCGCGGGTGATTAGTTCGACGCCTGGATGCTCCTTCAGCCACTGCTCGACAACGTGGGCCGAGCGTTCTGGCTGGAGATCAACTGGTCGATGGGTGTCGAGGTCGACAAAGATCGTGCCATAGACCTGGCCCTTGCGAAGCGCAAAGTCGTCGATACCCAGGTGGCGAGGTGTCGGAGCCGGGGCGGTGGGCGTGCGACGGGCGAGACGGAGGAGCGTATCTGCACTGACGGCCATGCCCTGGCGGCGCGCCAGGCGTGCGCCAGGTTCGCCGCCAACCTCCAAGCCGAGGTGCCGCTGCTCCGTCGACAGACGCGTGGTGCGGCGTGCACAACGCAGGGCAAGCCCCGGTACAGGCTCACTGAAGGTCTTGCGCGTACAGGTCGTGTTGTCGCAGAAGAAGCGTCGAACGTGGAGGGAGATCTGGACGGGGATATGCGCCAGGGGGAGATCGGCCAGGGTGCGCTGGTAGTGGCTATGCACGCGGCTGGCCTCGCGCTGGCAACCAGGACAGAGCGCACTGGGCGCAGTGGAATGGACGTCGACGGTCACCCGCTCTGGCAAGAGCTCGGCGGCGCCGAGCCGCAACAACGCACCAGATGGCAGAAGGAGCGGTTCGAGCATGGGTAGGTTCTCCGAAACAGCCCACAGATGGCGAACCTCCTATTATAGCTGGTGCGTTCTCCTGCCGGCTTCACGGCAAGTGCGGGAGAGCCTTAGATTAGCAAAAACACACTTGTGTGTAATCAGTGCAGACACGGCTCGATATAGCGAATCCACTGCCGAATGATAGCGACGAATGCTGCTTGGTTGGTCGCAATGGCGTTCATATCTTGGAAGGTGACCGATGCGCGATCAGGTGCGAGCCATACCA
>JANLSE010000426.1:0-11153 GCA_031362265.1 Roseiflexaceae bacterium | reverse complement strand
GGCGAACACAAGGTTCGCCCGTACGATGATTGTCATTAATCACGATGATCGGGCATTGTAGGGGCGAACCTTGTGTTCGCCCGCAATGATGGACAATGATGGGTATGGTTGAATGAACATTGTATTGGTTTTGTGGTTCTCGGTTCTTGTTCTCTTGTTCCCTTGTTCTTGGTTCTCTGGTTCTCGGTTCTTGTTCTCTTGTTCTATAAAGGTTGATATATGGGTTTTCTGATGGGCGGAATTGCCGCCGAAGCATATGATCGAACATATAGTGATGGTCAACTGATCCGTCGCATTATCGGATATTTTCGCAACCACCGGCTGGTGATTATGCTAGTGGCGCTACTGGTGGCACTAGCGGCAGTTGTTGCGACGGTCACACCGCTGTTGATCGCGCGGGCGATTGATATGTTGGCCGCAAATCCCAGCCTTCAACTAATGCTTGGCATGGCTGCGCTGGTGATGTTGCTTGGCGCTTTGGGCTGGGTCTTCAACTTTATTCGACAACGTATGACAGCCAGGGCGGTTGGTGATGTGGTGCTAATGCTACGTGAGGATGCGTTTCGTGCGGTTATGCGCCGCGATCGGGTATTCTTCGATCAACACGCATCAGGCCGCATTATTAGCCGAGTGACATCCGACACCCAGGATTTCTCGACGGTTGTTACGCTGACGATTGATTTGTTGAGCCAGGTTGGTTTGGTGCTGATTGTGACTGGTGTGATGTTTTTCGTGAACTGGCGGCTTGCCCTGATCACCGTAGCGGCGGGGCCAATTGTGCTTGGTGTGGCGATTAGCTTCCGCGTCATGGCGCGGCGGGTGATGCGTCAAAGTCAGCGCGCACAGGCCGAAGTCAACACAACAGTCTCGGAAACAATCAGCGGTATTATGGTCGCGAAGAACTTTCGCCAGGAGGCTGCACTCTTCACCGATTTCCAAGCGGTCAACGCATTGGCATATCGTGTTCAGTTACAGCGGATTGCGGTGTTCGGTAGTATCTTCCCCCTGCTCAATACACTCTCTGGTATTGCGATAGCTGTCATTATCTATACGGGTGGCCTGCTGGTACGCGATAATACCGTCTCGATTGGCGATTGGTATCTGTTTGTGCAGACCCTCGCATTATTCTTCTATCCAATCACAAACCTTTCGTCGTTCTGGAGCCAGTTCCAGCAGGGGTTAGCCGCCAGTGAGCGAGTATTCTCGCTGATCGATGCTGAGCCACAAGTGATTCAGACTGACCATGTAGCGCCGGGACATCTGCGTGGTGAAGTTGAATGGGTACACTCCTGGTTTAGTTATTCCGAGAATAGCAAGGTGCCCACAGTCGGCAGTGCCGAATCAGATGCTATAGCCTGGGTGTTGCAGGATTTCTCACTGCATGTGCCTGCTGGCCAATCGCTAGCGGTTGTGGGGCATACTGGTGCTGGCAAATCCAGCCTTGTGAAGATGCTTTTGCGTTTCTATGAGTTTCAGGGCGGTTCGCTTCTGGTGGATGGCCAGGATGTGCGCAGCTTCGATATAGCGCAGTATCGTCGCCAGATCGGCTATGTGCCGCAGATGCCATTCCTCTTTTCGGGCACGGTTGCCGATAATATTCGCTACGGGAGGCCGGATGCCAGCGATGATGAAGTGCTGGCGACAGCAAAACAATTTGGCGATGGCAGTTGGATCGACGATCTACCACAGGGTATTGCAACCGATGTTGGCGAGCGCGGCGCAAGGCTCTCACTTGGGCAGCGGCAGTTGGTGGCGCTCGCACGTGTGCTTATGCAGAACCCGGCCATCCTACTACTCGATGAGGCAACTGCCAGTATCGACCCAATTACTGAGGCGCAGGTACAGGCCGCATTGGCACTGACCCTACGTGGTCGTACCAGTATTGTGATCGCCCATCGCCTAAGTACCGTACAGGCTGCCGACCGGATCATTGTGCTGCGCTCTGGCAAGATCGTCGAATCGGGCAACCACGCCGAGTTGTTGGCTCAAGATGGACATTATGCCGAGCTCTACACCACCTACTTCCGCCATCAGACACTTGATTATCGGCCATGGGAGGAGGCAGTCAGCGCATAGCGCATAGCGCATAGCCAGGAGACCAGGAGACCAGGTGGTATTTCGCACGTTTACGTTCCATCGCTCTGCGTTCTTGCGTTCTTGCGTCTTTGCGTCTTTGCGTTTCGGTCTCCTTGCGTTCTTGCGTTCTTGCGTTCTTGCTTTCTTGTGCTCTCGCACTCAGTTATCGGCCACCGCAGCATAGAGAGCACGCCCAGAGGAGGGCGAATGGCGTAACCCAATTTGTGTTGGCGAGTGAAACTCAGCCGCCACAGCCAATTCGCTGAAGCGGGTGAATGCTACTGGGAATGGCACCCAGGGAATGGGGAACGCCTGCTCATATTCAACAAGGAGTAATCGTCCGTTTGGCTTGAGTAAGGCGCGGATCTTCTTCAGAAAAACCTCTTGGTCACGTATGAAGTGGAGCAGATTCGCCATGATGATGCCATCTAACGTTGGCAGATCGATCGGGCGGGTTACATCGGCCTGGTCAGGAATGATCGTCGCAGCTGGCGGATCGGATTGCTGGCGCATGCGCTGTGCTGCAATCGCTTTTGCATCGCGATCAAGTGCGTGGATCGTGGCATTGGTGCCTAACAATTCAGCCAACGCCCAGGTGAAGTTGCCGGTTCCAGCACCAAGATCGGCCCATACACCACCTGGTGCTATGATACCAGCGCGGATCAGGTTCACCATTTCGCGGTGTTCCATATCGTTCCTGTTGATAGTTCTGCTGGGTTCATACTACCACTGTTCAGCCTTCATGATAACAGAATGGGCAATGGATGGCGCTTATGGGTATTTGTTTTGTGCGCTGAGTATATAAATCGTCGAATTTGCCCATTCGAAAGGTATCCTGCCATGACCACATTCGCACCATGGTTGATTTTTGCCAGTACTCTGATTATTTTCCTACTTGGCGCTGCACATCTGGTGCTGACGTTTCGTGGTCAACTGTTGCATCCACATGATGCAGAACTCGAAGCTCAGATGCGGGTTATCTCGCCGAATCTTACACGCGAAACAACCATGTGGCGTGCCTGGATCGGGTTCAACGCAAGCCACAGTTTTGGCGCACTGCTGTTTAGCCTCATCTATGGTTATTTTGCTCTTACACAGGCCGCCTTCCTCATTCAATCGCCATTTCTGCTGACGGTTGGCCTGGTTTTGTTGCTTGGCTATGCGCTACTTGCCAAACTGTATTGGTTTAGTGTGCCACTGCGTGGAATTGTACTTGCCACCGTGTTCTATGTTGTCGCATTGGGGATGATTTGGGGGAGTTGATACCTTGTGTATTTATGCCGAAATGAATGGCACCACATTAGTAAGAAAGTGAGACTCAAGATGCTCCTTGGTGTACAACTATTGCCCTGTTACCCAAGTACCCATGGTAATCATTTCGACACGATGCTGGCAGTTGCCCGCGCTGCTGATCAGGCTGGCCTCGATTCGCTTTGGCTACCCGATCATTTTATGTTTTCGGACTCAGACGCACCGCGAGGGCAGGTTCCAGTGCTAGAATGCTTTACTGTACTGGCAGCAATCGCAGCATCAACAACGCGTATTCGGCTGGGTGCACTTGTTGTTGGCGTGCCATACCGCAACCCGGCACTGTTGGCGAAGATGTGCGCGACACTCGATGTGATTAGCCATGGTCGCACAATCGTTGGCCTGGGAGCTGGATGGCACGAGCCAGAGTTTACCGCCTATGGTTGGCCATTTCCATCGGTGCGTGAGCGGATGGATATGCTGGAAGAAGCGGTTCAGATTGTGGATCGTATGTTGATACAGCAGCCTGCTAACTTCCAGGGTAAGCATTACACCATCAAGGATGCCTATAATGAGCCACCACCAATCCAACTCCCGCGACCACCAATTATGATCGGTGGGAGTGGTGAGCAGCGTACGCTGAAACTAGTTGCGCAATATGCCGATTATTGCAACGTGTTTGGTGATCTGAAAGAGGTTGAGCGTCTGTATGGAGTTCTGCGCGCACATTGTGCTACCGTAGGGCGGCCATATGATGCGATTACACGCAGCAACCATGTTGGCATCCTGATCGCTGCTAACGACACTGTGCTGGCAGTGAAGCGCGCCCAATTCCCGGATTTTGATGGGATCGTTGGAACGCCTCATCAAGTTATTGAGCAACTTGCTGCCTTTGCCAAGATTGGTTCACAGTACATCACATTCAGTCTACCTGATCCAGCTGATATTGAGGCAATCCAGTTACTTGGCGAGGAGGTTATTCCAATGGTTGCATCCCTCTGATAGTAGCTATGAGGCCAATACCATTCTGAGGATCTAGCCCTTGGCTATCTATACTAGCTTGGCGGTTAGCTTTCTAAATCCGCTAGTTCTTGTTTGAGTTGCTGCTGTATACGCGCCCAAGCGGCGATCAGCCGATCATCGATTGCATCATATTGTTCTGTCACAAGCGCTTGATGCGATTCTAGCCAGCTAATTGTGCGGCGTGCGCCTTCGTGGAATGGGATGGTATAGCGAAACTTGAGGTCGCGCTGGGCTTTGCTATTATCGAAAATGCCAGTGCTCTGAAAATTAGTCACTAATGGGATCGCATGGCGCGGCATGAGGCTTTCGATGATATCGGTAGGAATATGGATGCATTGGGGTTGCGGAGCGTCAGCCGCTTCTGCGATGATCTCATAGTAGCGATTCCATGGCATCCATTCCTCGCCAGTCACATGATAGGCCTGCCCGAACGTTGCAGGGTTGCCAGCAGCCTCAACAAAGGCACGCCCGACATCCTCGACATGGCAAGCAACCCATAGCGCTGAGCCATCGCCATGGACAATCAGTGGTTTCCGTTGGCGCATACGCAGGATATGGTAGGTGCCCCAGCTATACATGTGTACCAGCTTGCCACCTTCGCCATACGACATAGCTGGGCGAATGGTTGTCAGCGCAAAATCGCCACGCTCATGGGCCTGATTGAATAGCGCCTCGCAGAGCACCTTATTCTTTCCATAGTCGTTCCCTCCACGTAACGGCTCGTGCTCGGTGATTGGAAGGCGTGCTGCTGGCTTCTGATATACATCAACGGTGCTACAGAAAATGAACTGCCGTGTGCGCCCGCCAAACGCGCGTATCGCACTCTGAGCCTGTTCTGGCGTAAAACAGACCATATCGATCACACAATCGAATTGCCCCAATGCCCGCATCTGTGCTTCAAATGCGGCGAATTGATTGCGGTCGCTGGTGATGATCGTCGCGCCAGCAGGGAAGCGTACCGCGCTTTGGCCGCGATTCACGAGTGTTAGATCGACCTGCCCGCGCTGCAAGAACTCACGTGAGATCGCCGTTGAGATCAGTCCAGTTCCGCCAATAATCAATACACGCATACACATCTCCAGTCATTTGAGTATAAATCACTAATGCACAGTGAGCAGTAACAAGTGTCAATCACTTCTTCATGCTTAGGTTTGCTCCCACCGCAACACCCTGTTCTCCGCTGCGGATTGATATGCGCCAAAGACCAAGCGGATCGTTTTCAGATTATCCTCGCCCGTCGTTTCGGCCTGCCCACCCGTGAAGTGTTGGAGGAGATTAGCCTGGCATGGGACGATACTTGAGTGAATGAGATCATAGGCCGGGTTAGCCCAGGCATAATGTGGCGGTGGGTAGCGTTTCATAAGCGTGCCCTGGTTGGTTGTCTCGCGAATGACAAAATCTGGCCCCAACTCAAGGAATCCCTGGTCGCCCTCAACATACACATAGGTCTCAGGAAAGCGCTCAATTTCGGTCTTACTGGCATAGCTCATCTCAGCGACGACTGTCATTGGCCGCTGGCCCATCTGCATCAGTACGGTCGCGACATCCTCGCCCTGAATATCCGTATGCACACGGGTTGTCTGGCAATATAGGTTATGTGCCTCGCCAAATAGGAAGCGCGCTGTATCCAGAATATGGCTGCCAATATCGGTCAGGATGAACTGGTTCAAATCCTTGAGGAAGGGTTGATTATCAAACACTGGAAAACTGCTACAGTAGTGAATCCGCGCTCGGAATGGGTTGCCGATCCGACCCGCATCCAGCATGCGCTTGAACTGCCGGAGCGGGTGCTGCCAGCGCCAGTTCTCGTTGATCAGCAATGGCACACCCGCTTGGGTGCAATACGCTACCATTTGCTCAGCTTCTTCAAGCGAAGTTGCAATTGGTTTCTGGCACACCACCGGCAGGCCATGGTCGGCAGCTAAACGCGTGAACATGGCATGGGTTTCGACACTCGTGCAGATATCGATGAAATCCAGGCGCTCCTGCTGCAAGAGCGCGATTGGGTCATCATACACCGCACGAATGCCAAACTCCTGTGCCAGCGGCTCGGCTTTAGATGCGGTACGATTATAGAGGGCCACACACTCTGAGCCATCCGCTTCCAACCACCCTGCAAGCTGGTAACGTGCCCAGAATCCAGCCCCAAACAGTGCAAAACGTAACGGTGCCATAGGTATTCCTTATGCCAACCCGGTAATTTCACGAACGCTCTGTTTAATCGCGGCTAGATCCATGATCTGTTCTTTCCAATCGGGCTTGAAGATTTTCTCGTAGGCACTGGCAATTGCCATCTGGGCACCATCGGAGAATGGAAAGCCACTAAACCCAAAGATAATCGCAAATTCGATGCGTGCGTGCCCCGAAAGAAATTCCCAGGCTGCCTCCGGTGGAACCCCAAGCTTGACGGTTTCATCATAGGCCTGTTTGATCGCAGTGATTACGGTCGCGGTAAAGGTTTCTGCGAGCGCAGGCTCAAGAATTGCCATCTGCTCTACAGTGATACGGAACGATTTCATGACGGGTGCATAGATCGCGCGGGCAATCTGCTCACCTAACGCATAGCTCTCCTCTGGGCCATGATCCAATGCGCACACAATATGATGCTTGGCATGCACACCGCCAAACCAATCCGAGCGAGCGGTATCGGTAACCTCATCATGGAACATGGGCGGATGGCATGGGTGTGTCACAAAATAGATCAGATCCTCGCGAATTGCTATCGCGCCTGCATAGCTGGCAGCTGGATCTAACCCAACAATCATGGTGCCGCTCTTTAACTGTGGCACAATTGCGTGTGTGACACTGCCAATCACGCGGTCGGGCAACGCCAAAATAACCGCTTCAGCCCTCGCAAGGGCCTCATCCTGGGGTGTGGCATGTAAGCCACGCGCGGCGAGATGCGCCAGGCCCGATTCGCTGATTTCAATATAATCCACCTGATAGGCTGGGTTATTCTTGAGATTGTCTGTGATGCGGCAACCCATTTTGCCACCTGCTCCAAGCAGTGCGATGTGTGTCATGGTGTACTGTTCCTTTCAGTTAGCTGACTTATCATGTAGTATCAATACGCTCGATTAAGGGGCAGCAACGCCTAACGCAAAGACGCAACACTCTTCGAGTGCGCAAAGACGCAATATTTTATAATCTTTGCGTCCTTGCGTCCTTGCGTTGAACGTTCTCTACCAGTATCCATGTCGAGATAGCATACTTAGCCTGCATATCCCATCCGAATGGCCTCAAAATAATCCTCCTTGCCATTTTGGCCACCCTTAAAGGCAATCTCCAATCGCTTGAATTGTGGCAGCCGTGATGTAGCGCGGCAGAGTGGTGCGCCAGGCGCAATCGGGTTCAGGATCTCAAGGGCAACGATTTCAAGCTGTTGCGCTACATACCCGGATGTGTCGCCACCCGCAATACATGCGCGTCTCAGGCCAGTTTCTTCCAGGATCGCCCGCAGGATCATGCCTTGCTGCTGCCCGAGCATGGCACCAACCGATTGCGGCTGAATTGCGAGTTGCTTGGCCAACTCCTGGCTCTGGGCAATTGCTGGGTCATCTGGGCCGAGTGCAGCGTATAGCACGATACTCTGGCCCTGACCCAAAGCGTTGAGTGCGGCCCTGATACTCTCTGCACATGCAGCAGCAGATTGGACAGGATCGATCAGACGCGCACTATTCAATCGGATGCCACTATACCCGTTGTCCAAGGCCCACTCAATTTGGCTTTTGGTTGTGGGCGAAGCACTGCCACACATCACAATCAGCTGATCAACACTAGCCGGTGGTTTGAGCGTGATGTTCTCACGCACAATCCCCGCATCCAGCCAATGGTAGGTGAGTGCATATTCTATGCCGGATGAGCCAACCAGAAAGGTTGGCCCTTGCCCATGGTGTTCCCAGATGAGTTTGCCAATCGTACGTAGATGGCAGTGATCGATGGTATCAAACAAGATAATCTCACAGCCTTGGTCGATCAGGGCCTGATAATCACGCTGCAGATCCGCCTGAGGTTGTGCCAGTTGGAGAATATTGATCAGGCCGATGCGACCCTTGGTCTGCTTGGCAAGATGCACCCGTAAATCGCTTTCGTCCATTGGTGTGATCGGATGCCTGCTCATGGTGGGATGCCGATCAAGGCGGTATGTCTGCCCGCCCGCCGTTGCAAACAGGTTGCCGAATGTGACATAACGCTTGAGTGCTGGCGCGCCAACAACCAGTGGCACAATCGATTCTGGCAGCAGGGCGCGTCCAAGCTCGATTGCTTGGCCAATACTGCCAGTGGTGGGTGAGGAATCAAAGGTTGAGCAGATTTTATAATGAATCAACGGTGCACCAAAGGCCTTGAGCGCCATAAAGATTGGTGGCAAATCTACATTCATCTGCGCTGGGGTCATGGTGCGGCTAATGCCGGCCACGCCAATTGCTCGAATGCCAGGGAAGTATGTTTGGACAAACTCTGGCTGGGGTGGTTCAAGAAACAACACGGTTGGGATTCCACCCAGAACCAGTGCCTCCATCACGTCGGCAGAACCAGTAAAGTCATCGCCATAGTAGGTGAGCAGATACTCGTTCATAGCGTGCCATATAGCTCAATAGCTTGGCGCAATTCAGCATGGCTGGCTGCATATGTTTCAAGGCTAATACCCTGAATTGCCGCTTGCCAGGCTTGCTGAATACTGGTGATTCCAGCCGCTGGCCCGCCTGGATGCGCCATAATGCCACCACCGGCTAGATACATCAGATCGACATTCCCAAGTGCGCGGTAGGTGTCTGGTGCTTGCCCAGCCCACTGGCCGGATGAAAAGACCGGCATTGCCGTATAGCCACCAAAGAGTGGTGTTGTACATGCCCGCGCCGAGGCGATCACCGACTCATCAGATTCCGAGAATTTATTGCGTAGGCCATTCACATGCAGATGATCGACACCAGCTAGGCGGTAGAATTTCTGCAGAGCAACATACTCCATCCCTAGGTATGGATGCCGCGAGAGTGCGCCCCAACCTGCGCGATGACCATGAATCGGTAGGGATGCATGCCGCCGGAGATAGCTCATCGCGGCTAGGCCCACCGATAAGAGATTCACCATAACACATGTACCTTCATGCTCGGCAACCAGATCATGGCCGCGCAGCATCTCATCAATCTCGCCGGTGATGTTAAAGGCATACATCACCTTCTTCCCTGTGTTCTGGGCATGATTGCGGATAACATGCATCACGGCCTGCACGCGATCCTTGAGTGGCGAGTGCGGCGAATTCGCCTGGAGCTCATCGTCCTTAATAAAATCAATTCCAGCTTCACAGAGCGTCTGCACCACCGCTGCGGTCTGTTCAGGCGAGAAGCCAACACTCGGTTTGATAATTGTGCCAAGCAATGGACGATCATACACGCCAGTTAATTGGCGTGTGCCTGCAATGCCAAATGCTGGCCCTGGGTAGCGATCCGCAAATTCGCTTGGTAACTCAACATCCATGAGTCGTAGTCCAGAGAATTGGCTTAACTCATACAAATTGCCACAGACTGTGCTTAGCAGTGTTGTGAGTGATGCCCCGATATTCTCAAATGGAAACGAGAGCGTGACTTCTGCGCGCTGGTATTTCAGCGGGGCTGGTGCCTTCGGTGGTTTTGAACCCGGCAGTGATGGCAGATCGACTGTTTCAGTTGCACGGATCTGTTCCACACGCGCGCCATGGCGGGCCTGTAATTCGGGAGTCTCCCCAGGAACTTTCACAAATGTCCCGGCGGATTGCTCGCCTGCCATAATTGCCGCAGCTTTTTCGAGTGGGTGTGCAGTTTCGATCCGATAATGTGCATAAATGCGGTTCGTCATTCGATACGATCCAATCTGAGTAAAGCATACGGTTGTAAGCGCACTGTCATGCCCTGTGATGTTGCAGTGAGTTGCTCGCCATGTTGGGTGCGAAATGCCTCAGGCTCGCGCATCGCGTATTCAATAGTGGTTTCATCCAACTGATGTAGCGCGAACGTGCCATCAATACCAGCGCCACTGATCTGCACCGATTGTAGGGTATCGCTAAGATTGGCAATCAGGAGCCGCAGTGCAGTGCTATGGCGTAATATAAGTGCAACAATCCGTGTTGGGTCGCTCGATACGCTATGCAATATCTGGCCGCCTACGAACGCTGCCAGATCGGCAAAGAGATGATACATGGGGAACACACTGCCAGGGAGTGAAGGGAATAAATCTGGTAATGGAGATCCAGCTTCGCTTTCCATAATTCCAAGCCAGCCGCAGGTTTCATAATAGGTCAGGCTGTTTGCACCAGCCTCGGCAAGGTACTTCATGCTCCCCAATGTCCAGCCTGCACCAAAGAGCGATAATTGGCGAATATCCACGTTGTGTGGCAGCTCGCCCTCAACTGCAGGTGTCGCTGCACCAGTTGCATTTGGATTCCAACGCATTTTGAAGCTCACCGGGCTGACCATGATTGGACAGATACCAACAAATGTGCGCGCCGTGCTGATCAGATTTGTATGGATTGGGAGCGTTTCGACCAAAGACATGGTATCAAAGGCATGTACCTGCGGATTGGTGGAAAAGCTAACGAAATCCATGGCGTCAACAAGTGGGCGGCCACGATTTAGTTCAGTGAAGAATGCGTCAGTTCCACCACCAAACAGCGCGGCTGGCGTATAGGCGGCTAAGATCTGGCGTGCTAACACAACCCACTCTGCAGCGGTTGATTTCTCGTTCGGATGGAACACCAACCAGTGTGACACTGGTGGGTTGATTGCTGCAACCTGTGTCGCAAGGGATTGAAGCTCAGCGCTGGCATTGGCGCT
>JANLSE010000417.1:0-36447 GCA_031362265.1 Roseiflexaceae bacterium | reverse complement strand
CTGTTGCGGCAGCGGCCCCTCTCACCGTATCAACTTGAGGTTCTAGTGTTATATGGGCATATTCTTGGGCATCAATACACACGCCTACGGGATATTGCCGAGCGTGAGCAGATGCTTATCCGTGAGCAGCGCCGAACAGCTGAGCTTGAAGCGCTACGGATTACACTGAGCGAAATTACACAAGAACTGAATCTCTCGCGCCTCTTGCAATCGATTATCGAGCGTGTTATCGAGATCTATCAGGCTGATAATGGTTCAATTGCTCTTTATGATGAGGAACGTGATGATCTGGAGATTGTTGCAATGAAGAGCAATTACCCCAATACACGAACCGGGCTACATCAGAAGCTGGGTCAAGGGGCTACCGGCTTGGTAGGGCAGACTCGCACATTACTGAATATCGAAAACTATGATGCCTGGAGCCATCCGGCCGCAATTCCGGGCAATTGGAGCATTGGCCCAGCGCTTTTTGTTCCAATGGTGCTAAGCGACCGTTTGTTGGGTGTCATTTCGGTAAGCCGAGATCCTCATTCGCCGATCTTCAATGCAGATGATGAACGCCTCTTACTGCACTTTGCGCAACAAGCTACAATCGCTATTCGTAATGCGCAACTCTATGCCGAAGCTCAGCATATGGCGATGGTCGACATGCTCACTGGGCTCTACAACCGGCGCTACTGTCTTGATAGGATTAGCAGCGAACTCACACGAACACAGCGTAACAGCAAACCTACCTCAATAGGGATGCTCGATCTGGATATGTTCAAGCAGATTAATGATGTTTATGGCCATCCAACAGGTGATCTGGTGCTACGCGAAATTGCCCACCGATTGCAAGAGGGCGTGCGTGCAGGCGACCTAGTTGGGCGTTATGGTGGCGAAGAATTCATTTTGCTCTTTCCAGAGACGAATAGTATTGCTGCTCGTGATGTGGCTGATCGTTTACTACGTACCCTGGCATCTATTCCGATTGCGTGCGAAGCGGGATTACTGCACGTGACTGCCAGTATTGGCCTTGCCACATTTGCTGGCGAATTGGGTATTGGTGTGACGGAACTGATTGCTCGTGCAGATACCAATCTGTATACTGCTAAAGATCTCGGCAGAAACCGATCTGTGAGCTAGAAATAAGGGGTCAGGAATCAGTGAAGCACCGATCCTGACCCCTAACCCTCGATCCCGACCCGGAATACCTACCCTTGTGGCACGATTTCAATCTCGCAGATTCCGCCAACGCAGGCTAGTTCCTGTGCTGCGGTTGTTAGATCTTGCTCTTCATAGCGCCAGACACGGCTGAAGTCAATCTCAGGGAATTCTCCCATAAGCCGTTCATATTCTGCCTTGCTGATCTCGGTATACGGCATCTGGGCATACTGTGCATCGAACGATGGCAGGAATGAGAGGCCACCGATCTGCTCACGATGATCCCAGACCCATTTCATCAGGTCGATCACTTCGTCTGGCTTGTAGGTTACTGTGCAGCTTGGATTATGATCCGTCCAATACAGCTTATTCTGCAGCCAGAACTCACACTGCTCAATTGCTGTTCGCTGGTTACGGGTGACAGCACCATCGGGTGATTTCATCGGGAAGTGGATGACCCATGTGTTGGCGTTCTCAACCGTCTGGCCATTCTCGGGATCCATCGGTGCACCTGCATCGCGTAGCACCTTATAGATCGGCGAATGTGCCGCCACACGAACATTGCGCACATAGTACGGTGCCCAGCGTGAGTGCAAGCCCGATGAGCAGTTCAGGAACTGCGATGAGTTGCCGCTTGGCTTCACACATGTGATCGATGCCGATGGGTTGATCCCTAGTACCTGTGCAGTTGTACGGTTGACCTCAGTCGCAATCTCACGCAGTTGGCGCTTGATCTGTGCATCCTGCGCGATTGGGCTATCCATCTGGCCGGTAATATCCACACCAAGCAGCCGCTCCTCTTCACAGTTCTGCTTCCACATGGGGCGCAAACCTGGGAAATGCGTTGCCAGGCTCTGAATCGAGCCAATGATTGTCGCCACCTCCACCTTTTCGCGTAGGGTCTCGAAGGTATCGTCCACTCGCGCAACCGCTGCTGTCAGGTTACAGAACTCCCATGGACGCAGATTAATTTCGCCGCACTGCCAAGATAGCACATAGCTCATTTCAGTTCGACCACGCGAGTCGAGTCGCTCCGATCCAATACTAAAGAAGGTATGTGTCTCATCAACTGTTCCAGTGTAAACATCCTCTTGCCCATCAAGTACAACATCTACAACCCGATGGTTGGTTGCCCCTGCAACTGTTGTGAGCTGATCCCAGCTACGGAATGGACTGCTAGCTCTACTGATTTCTGGCGAGACACCATTTGCGCGGCAGCGATCCTGCCATTCACGCTTGGTAGGATGCCGACTGAGTTCACTGAGCAGATTATTGTAGAGTTGCACCTGACCCTGTCGGACTACCTCCTTACGTTGATCGTGCCCATGCTGAAGCTGGCTGCGGCGCTCATCCGTGCCATGAAGGCGATAGTATAGCTTCTGGCTACAATGCTGGCTGCAAGCTGCCTGTTCACGGCGGCCGATCCGAACCAGAAATGCCTCACCGCATACTTCACAGTGTCGTTGTACATAGGTACGTCCATCAATTGACGCCAATGGCAAATCAGTTGATTGTCGCGCTTCAATTTGCCACTGTGTCAAGACTGGCAAATCCAGTTGGGTTGCAATGCGCGCCAATGTCTCCTTGATCCCATCCCCGAAATAAGTTTGTCGGTAGCTTTGCCACACTTGTGGAAGGTTGTTGATACGCGCATATTGAGTATATTCCGCACCAGTTGCTGCTCGCCCTAATTGCTGAGTTAGTTCAATTAGCTTTGCTTCCAATTCCTCATTGGAACACTCCTTCGCATTGCCATTTGCTCCTCCTGCACAGGCAGTACTCAAATTCTTGCGCCAGGTTTCATTCATAAGCTGAACAGCTGGATTATTTTGACCAACCATGCGGTCTCGATGGATCGCAGCATGTTCACTTGCACTTACCAGTGCTAGGTTCTCTATTCGATTATTTCGACCATCAAAATCTCGGTGATGGATGTGCTGCTCAATGCCAGTCAACTCTACACCAGTATGATGCGCATAGATTGCACGATGCTCAGACTTACGATAGCTGCCGTGCTGAATCATTCGGTAGCTGCCAAGCGCATCGTAATCATACTTACGAGCGGCAGGTAGACCGCGCTTCTTATAGGAAAAGACCGTCATCGCTGAAAGCGCATCATTTGAAACGAGTTCTGCAGTTGTCTTCTCCGAGCCATCAAGCATCACAAAACGATGATTGAGTGTCGCCCGTATATGGCTGCCATCTGCAAACGAAATACGATAAACCGGAACTTGCTGACCTGTCTTGCGTGGATTACGCATCGTGCGGACGACAAGTTTTCTATCTTTTACAGTAAAAACATCAACATCACGCCCTGCAGCGGCTAGATCAGCAATGCGGACTCGCCCTCGCCCATCGGCAACCGCTACCCACGTATCAGCGGTAACACATGGATTCGTGCCAAACTCGGCATTCTTCCTCCTGGCAGGCTTCATGGTGTTTGCCGCAATGCGGTTGAAAATGCCTGGTTCGCCACGACCAGATTCAACCATCTCGCGGAACTGGTTGATGAATCCGAGCTGTGAGAGCCCGCCATCTGGCCAAACAGCGGAGTTATTTGCGTTCCAGCGCTGCGAATTGTCGCGCTCAAAATCGCCCGACTTCGATTGCAGCATCTCGGTGTCATTATAATCAAACAGTGAGATCATTGCTGTATTGTGAACGAGATATCCTTCAGCAACAAACATACTGCCATCACGAACCTCGATATCATAGGTATGAGCATCTCCACCCGGTCGTACTTCGCGGATAGCAACAGGGACATACTGAGTTGCATCAACAAGTGCTGTCAAGGTGGCGCTATTCATGTTTTCATCACGACTGCTTGGCCAAAGATTTATATAATCCTTGCGTGGCAAATCACGTTTGACCATCCATCCAGGTACAGTGTAGCCTGATTGTTTGCCTTTCCTTGCAACCCATACGCCACAGGAATGCTCACCCATCAAGGCTGCAGCATTTTGGAGGGCCAGGGCATCCTTGACTGTGACAATCCATTGTGCCTGCCAACCCTGCTCATTCTCTGGTCGGCGCATTCGGATTTCCGCAATAATCCCGAGTGTTGCCAGTAGTTTTACGACTTCCCGACCAAATACTTCGTAAACAGTTGAGAGCAATGTAACTGGTCGATCAGTGTAGCACCCATCGCCATCCATAAGGCCAGCAATAAATGCTGCCCGGATACGAGCGGGCGCACGCCAAATCGCTTCTGGTATAGACAATTGGGTACTCGGCTGCTTATATTGGGCCATCCAGCGCGCAATTTGCCGGTTTCCACTACGAATCTGCACCCAATTGCCCTCCTGATAGACAATGCGTGCCAGAATACCATGTTCTTCCATCCAGCTTGATACACGCTCAATCTGATCAATCTCACTCGTGTGACAGGCAATAGCGAATTGGGTGTTGCCACCTTTACCATGCTCATCGTGCTCAGTGAGTTGAACATACCCATCGGCAAAGAACTTACCGAGGAACCAAGCGGTGCCTTCATCTAGTTCCGGCTGCTGTATAGCTGAGCCACTATGATCGGAGCTGCGCTTCTCTGGCAATGGTAGGAGCGATTGAGGCACCCCATCAATTGGGTGCGCGATGAAAAGCAATCGATCCTCAGGTGTGAGATCGCGCGCATATTTGAATGTGTGCCCGCCCCACACATCTGTGAGTATAGCAACGCGATGGTTTGGTGTACAGCGGAAAATAGTTCCAGACTCAGTCACAACCTCGACGACACCCTGAACGCCTTGATCGACCCAACCCGTTACCGTTTTATAACCAGTTGCAGTCATCACCCGATCCCCCTCACGCACTTCCTCGATTGGGACAGCACCTCGTTCGGTATGAACGCGCGTACCTGCAGGGAGACAGCGTCTCACACCACCGCTGACAGCTGCATTCCCAACAGCGCACATCATGTCGTGCCCATCCAGCGGGCGCAAGAATGAGCCCTGGCGCGATAACACACGTGCACGCAGGAATTCAAGCATGACTCGGAATGGCTCTGGCCCAGATGCCCGGCCACCCTTTGTCTGAAGTGGCGCACCAGCTGGCCGTAGCTGTGTCAGGTCGAAGCGTACATCGCCGCCATCAAACCATGTCTCAAGGCCAAAGCGTAATGCATCTGCCCAGCCCTCGGCTGAGTCATCGACAACAAAGCCGATTGGCGCCTGGCCGGTCTGACGTTTGATGCGCGGAAAATTTTCGACATACTTGCTCTCGACCGAGAATCCCACACCACATCCTGCCATCGATATGATCAATGCCTCAACGAAAGAGTCGATACTTTCGACGGGCTGATACGAGCAGTTATAGATCGCGATTGAGTTGCGCCGCGCGGCTGGGCCTGCCATCGCCAGAAGCCGCATCGATGGCATGGAGCGCATTTCGAGAATCGAACGCCGAATGCGCTGGTATGTCTCACCTGGAAGCCGATCGCCAGCCAGATAATGCATATAATCAACCGCTCGGTCGACAGTCTCGATCCATGTTTCACGGCGGCCTAAATCGTAATTGAAGCGGCTATATTTATCGAAGAACTGAAACTGCTGAATCGGTGTTGGGAAATACTGGCGCGAATCATCGAATGCACGCCGCACTTCCTCAGGGATCGGGCGCTTCTCGCGCTCCTTGGCACGCTCTGCACGATAGAGGATATAGTGCTTGGCCGCCTCGAATTCGCCAGCTGCCTGTAGCACCATCTCGACAATATCTTGAACACCTTCGACTGTTGGCCGTGCACCACGCGATTTTGCGGCCATGATATTAACCGCACGCTGTGCTAATTCCCCAACAGGTGTGTGTGGTGTTCGCCCAATACTGGCAAAACAGCGCGTGATTGCATGCTCGATCCGCCCCACATCAAATCCGACGATCCGACCATCGCGCTTCACGATCTCCGTTGGAATCTCCAACCCCGCTCGCTCTGCAGAAAGCAGCTCAAGCGCCTCGACCGCATGCCCGTTCGACAGCTCCTGTATTGCTGTCATGAACCGCCCTCCTCAATACTGTGCGCCTAAACCACAAAAAAATGCCCGCCATACGCCCGCACACGCGTAAGGCTGGCAAGAGAGTTACGGGATAATATGTAAACCTATAACCCCGTAGGAGAGATAACAGTTCCACCAGAGGTGAGAATATCGTCGCGTGTTTTTTGGGAAGTTATCCACAATTCACCCACATCTTGTATAGTTTTGTGGACAACACTCCTAAATACGGTATGGAGAGAATATCATACGCTACCGCGAATGTCAATACCAATATTACGAGTATAGGTAAATTGTTTACACTATACATAAGGAAGAGCGTGGAGTGAGCTATAGCGTGAAAAGGAAACAGACCTCATGAGTTTGAGGGCCATGCATGGGGAATCAAACAGCTACAATTCAGCGATTAGTTCATCCGCCGCCGCAAGAAGTGCTGTGATTCGTTCCTCGCTTAGCGACGGAGTCTTACTACGTAGAAAGAGTTCCAGTGCACGGCGTGGCGTTAACCCTTCGAGTGGATCGCCACCATTTGGCGCGAGGCGGCTACGCCCACTACGCTCAAGCTCAATCGCAATCGCGGCAACCACCGCTGCCCCACCCTGCTCAATCGCGCTGCGTAGATCATCCTGGCGTATCAGTTCAGCCTGCTCCGGGCGGGCTGAGACTCGCAGTCGCACAACAGCATCACGTAGCTCGCGCTTTTCGATTGCTAGTAAGGCGCGTGTTTGTGGTTCAGGGCTTGCGCGAACATCAACATCGATCGTGATAAAGGGTCGTGCGGCGAGCTTTATGAATTGCCATGTTGCTGCACCTTTGACCAAATCGACAATCACACAGCCCTTGTCCTCATTCTCTTCGCCAAAATCAACCCGCTCAATACTGCCTGGGTACACAACCGGTGGATGCTCACCAAGCGATTGATGACGATGGATATGGCCAAGTGCAACATAATCAATCCCGCTGATTGTTACTGCACTACGTGGCAATACCAGATCGCGATCAAGCATCATCTGCTGCTCTGCGCCAGTTGTCGCACCATGAACCGTTCCATGGAGTGTGAGCACCGCTGGCAGCTGCGGGTCAAGATCATGAACGGCGGCTTGCAAGAATCGATCCACTCGCTCAAGTAATAGCGACTCAACTTCTCGGATCGAGGCCAAACGGGCATCCTCTTTCGTCAACAGATTATGCCGCGTAACCCAAGGCATCGCCACGATCTGGAATGCACCTGCACTCGTTTCAATGCGGTGGATACCAGGCCGCGACGCAATCGTCACACCATCAAGCGCCAGGGTATGAAAGATTTCAATTGAATTGGCACGCCCAACCGTTGGTGAGACATCGTGATTACCAATGAGGATGAATACTGGTAGGCCAGCCTCACGGATGCGCCGGATACGCTTGGCAAACTCACGCTGATGGGTTGGGTTGGGTGTGCGGTTCTTATAAATATCCCCTGCAATCAGAACAGCATGCACACCCTCGCGTACCCCAATCTCAATCGCCTCATCAAGTCGTGCGAGGTAATCCAACAGCCGCGTGTGTAACCCAGTTTCTGGATCGATCCGACCATAGTTTTCAACACCTAAATGCAGGTCGGCAAGGTGGAGGATTCTAATCATAAAAGAAATAAACCTTAGAACAAGTGAAGGCAAATTCGTTGTGGTACAGGCGCTAGACTGGAATGTCAATAAGACCCTGTCGGCCTACCTCGTTATCTTCCCGATACCGCCGAGGCAAGTGTCGCTGCACGATCCTCTTCGATTCGGCGTGGCGATTTTTGTGTATCGGGGGCAAGGCCACGCGTCGCGATAAACGTGAAACAGGCAAAAACGGCTGCAATCGCAAATGGGATCTGATAGCCAACATAATTCAGTACAAAACCAGTAGCGATTGGCACCACTACCGCCGGGACATGTTGTAGCGTAACGCCCATTGCCAACGATGGCGCGATCTCATCGGCGGCAGCTACCTTACGCAGATAGGTTGTCGCCCCAATGTTCGAGAGTGGGAAGATGAATGAGTAAATCACATAGCAGCCAACCGCTATCCAGACATTATCGGCCAGCGCGTAGCCTACGAGCGCAACAACATAGCCGATATTGGCTACTGCTAGCACCGGCTTCTCGCCATGGAAGTCGATCAGATTACCGATTTGGCGGCCAAATAACGCACTGAGCGAAGTAACAGCTATAAGAGTCGCCGAGATCATCGGCACACCTAGCCCGAAGCGATGTACAAGTACCCATAGGCCAAAGGAGAAGAAGATCTGCTGACGCCCGCCATCAAGCAGGTTCAGCAGGTAGTACCACTTATAGGCGCGGCGGAACACAATCGGTTCACGCTTGGTTGGCCGCTCAGAGAGCACTCCATTGTGTAGGTGCGGGAACCCAATAATCGCAATCGCTGCCAAAAATGCCATGATTCCGCACAGGACGAAGGTTCCATCAAAATTCAGCCAACCCTGCTGAAATACAACTAACATTGTAATCATTGCCATAAGGCTGCCAATACTGGCCACCGATGAGATGGTGCCAAGAATGCGGCCAGCCCGAGCTTCGGTTGTCAAGCTCATAGCCAGCGCATACTGGGTCTGTAACCAGGTATGATAGCCCATGGAGCTCAGCACAACCCAGGGGGCAACCGTCCATAGTGAGATCGACCAGCCAAACATGCTGTAGCCAATCGCCAGGATTGTCAGCGCACCAGCCGTAAGTTTTGGCAGCGACAGGCGGTAGAAGAGCGCAGTGAGAAACAGAAGGAGGAATCCAGGTATCTCGCGAACGGCGGTGATATAGCCGAACTCAGGCCCGCTCAGCTTTAGCTCTTGCTCAAAATAGTTCGCAACAATGTTTCCCTGTGCTGCCATGGCGAACCCAGCTGTGAGTGTCGCGATCATTATCATGACAAAGCCGCGCCCTGCAGGGGTACGCAGCCATCCAATTGTTCGTTCCAAGGGAGTACTCCAGCGTACATAGGTAAGATGGTATTGGATGAATGTACCACTAATGACGCTGGAGTGCAAACGCTCACATGCTTCAGCGCTTCAGCGCTTCAGCGCTTCCCCAACACCCCAACAATCACCACACCACCAATTGCCAAGGTGCCGCCTACCAATGCCACCGGATGTGGAATCTCGCCAAGCCATAGCCAAGCAACACCAATCGCCACCATATGATATCCGATTTCTTGCAAATGGCACCCTGGGCGCTGGTTATCGCCTGCGCTCGGGGCGGTGCTAGATCTCGCACGAGAGATTTTTCCGCAGCATCAATAATGCTATAATTCAGCAATTAGTGACAGCAAACATTGTAGCTCTCAGTTGTTCCTATCACTCAGCGAATAGTTACCATCCTTGCTGTTCTGTCTTCAACCCTGGTTTTGATTTCCTCTGCTTACCAAGAGGCTATGCCATGCTGACACCGATTACCACCTATCGGCTGACCCGTATTGCCTACCCACGTGCGCGTGTGATTGGTGATTCGCAGGTTCGTAGCACAATGCACTGGGTCGGTACCCTCGAATTGATCGATGCCGATGGCCGGGTGGGCCTGGGATTCTTTGGCGCACTCTTCGCTCCATTGCCACCCCTGGCCGAAATCGAGCGCGCCTTTTCGGTGGAATCCTGGCCTGCGCTCAATGGCCAGCTTGCCGCTATCTTAACCCAACGCGTCAGTCGTCCACGCGGTGGCAACATCCGTAGTGGCATGTTTGGTCAAGCAATCGATCAAGCGCTCTGGGATCTGCATGCCAAGCAGCTTGGGCTTCCGCTTGCACGGTTGCTGGGTGCCACCCGTGATCGGGTTCCGGCCTATGCCAGTGGTTTGGAATTTCATTTACCTACCGATGTCGCCTGTGCCTTCTTTGCCGAAGCACACCAGCGCGGTTTTCGCGCATTCAAATTCAAGATTGGGCATCGCGATCTGGCATGGGATCTCGCTCGGTTACATGCCTTTGCCGAGGTCGTTGGCTCCGATGCAACGCTGATGGTGGATGCCAATGAGGCATGGTCGCCAAAAGAGGCAGTGCGTCGGGTCCAGGCCTATCGTGAGGCTGGTTTGAATATTACCTGGGTCGAAGATCCATGTCTACGTGATGATTATAGCGGCCTGGTAGAGGTGCGGCGTGGCTTACCGTTTGCCAATATCGTCTGTGGTGAATACCTTGATCTCCATGGGAAGCGCCTGCTCCTTGAGCATCGTGCTACCGATGTGTTGCACGTTCATGGCGCCATTTCGGATACCATGCGGGCGGGTTGGCTCGCTGCAGAATATGGCGTGCCGGTAGCACTCGGTAATACCCCGCTCGAATTAGGGGTGAATCTAGCGGCTGCCCTGCCAGAAGTGCTGTTCCTCGAATATTCATTCCAGGATTACAACCAGTTGGTGGAACAGCCCATCCAGTTTGAACAAGGCTATGCACTGGTTCCTGATCGCCCTGGCCATGGCTTGGTATTGAGTGAGGCCGCCCGTAGCGAATATGCGCGGCCACTTGGCGAGGAACAAATAGGGTACTAGTTGTGCCAGTGGAGTAAAACACTCTACACAAGCCGCCGCCCAATCACCAGAAATACTGGATCACCCTGTGGAGGGCTGCAATCGAATGCCTCAATCTGCTCGAAGCATTGCGCTAGATGGTAATAATTAGCCACGAGTTGGGCATGTCCAGCATCATCAAGTGAACGCCAAGCAGCAATTGCCTTACTGGGAAACATGCGATTTGAGAAAATCGTCAGAAATGGCGCATGTGGCCGTAGCACTCGCCCCACTTCGGCATAGACCGCGATTGGATTTGTGAGGTATTGCACCGATACCGTAACGATCACCGCATCAAAGGTTTCATTCGCAAAAGGGAGTTGGTGATCATTATTAATATTCTGCACAATGAACTGATTGAGTTGTGGATTCTCGGCCAGTTCAGTTGCATTCATGCCCAACCCAACTACTTCACTATAGATAACATCGGTCGGTAAATGACTGCGCCAGCTACTCATGAGATCCAGAATCCTGCCACCCACAGGGAGATATTCACGAAATAGATTGGTTGTGCGTGCAATTGCATGCTCATCAATATGCACAACTAAACGCGGCTGGGTATAGAAATGCTCATCATCACGCTCATCCATACGGCGGAAATAATCTTTAGGGAACATCGTAACCTCGTTGCAGCCGGCCAACTAGCCAAATGGCTCTGTTTTGGCATCAACCAGCGCCTCAAGCTCCTGAAACGCAGCGTAGGCTGCCGCATAGGCCGCTGGATCGCTAAGATCGACCCCGCGATTCTCAAACTCATCGATATCGAGGCGCAGGCGTTGTGTGCGATCTGCACTCACAAACAGATCCAAATCCAGATCGTCAGAGTGAATCGCATCTGGGGTAAAACGCGCCGGGTAGGAAATATTACAATACCATCCCTTGAGCGCATTGGTAGGGGTGCGGATCTCGAAGATCGCATACCAGCGGTCGGTATAATAATATTCGAGGAAGGTATCGCCTGTCTCGAAGACAATATAGCCAAGATCGAGGCGTGGCCGCTCCCAGAAGGCCTGCACCAGCCGATAGCTAGCGGTTTCCTCCAGAAGTTCGGCTTCAAATGTAATCGTGGTAGATTTGTGAGGTTTATGCAGGTGGATGATCATAGGGTCAGCCAGAAGGCCAGCGATCAGGAGGGCGAGATGCGATCTGACCTCTAAGGCTGACCGCTAATTCAATTCATCACCAGAGAGGCTATCTCTCAAAATATCAATATATTCCAGTGCGAGGCCAGTACCAATCGCGACACAATTGGCTGGCTGGTCGGCAATATAGCATGGCACGCCAGTCGCATCGGTAAGCAGATCATTGATCCGCCGTAACATGGAGCCACCACCAGTCATCACCATGCCTTTGTCGATAATATCCGACGAAAGCTCAGGAGGCGTTTCGGAAAGGACGCTACGGCATGCATTAACAACTGCATCAAGTGGCTCCTGGATCGCCTCAGTAATTTCGTTCGAGTTCAGTTCGATCGTGCGCGGTAACCCGGCAACCTGATCACGGCCACGCACCTGCATAGTGAGTGGGCGTTCGAGCGGCAGCGCCGAGCCAATTTCGATCTTGATACTCTCGGCGGTACGTTCGCCAATCAGCATGTTATATTTTCGTTTCACATATGAAGCAATCGCCTCATCGAATTTGTTGCCACCAACACGTACCGAGTTACAAACAACAATATCGTTTAGTGAGATTACCGCGACCTCAGTTGTGCCACCGCCAATATCGATAATCATATTGCCAGATGGTTGAGCAACCGGAATATTTGCACCAATTGCAGCTGCCAGGGGTTCACGAATGAGGTAGGCAATCCGTGCACCTGCTTCTTCTGCCGCGCGGCGCACAGCGCGCATCTCAACGGTTGTCACACCTGCTGGAATACAGATCATGACCTCAGGCTTTGTCAAGCTTAGGCGCCCATTCGCCTTCTCAATAAAATACTTGAGCATTGCCTGTGTGATATCGTAATCGGCGATAACGCCATTGCGTAATGGGCGCACCACTTCGATGCTCTCTGGCTCGCGCCCGAGCATGGCTAACGCATCTGCACCCACAGCTTTGATGCGGTTATCCCTGGTTGAGAGTGCCACAACCGAAGGCTCTGAGAGAACGATGCCGCGCCCTTTTACGTAAACAAGCACATTTGCGGTGCCGAGGTCGATGCCGATTTTACGGGCCATGTGTGTTTTCCTAAATGGCGAAAGACCAATGACCGATGACCGCACATCGGTCATGCGAGCGTCATCGGTCTTTCGCCATAGATCATCAAATTCCTGATCAGCGCTGCTTTTTGAGCCTATGCAGACTAGCGACTTTGAGTTGAACGAGCGCCTTACGTAGTTCTGCTTCAGCGACTCTGATATCCTTATCGCTCATCTGGCCCTTGAGCAGTTCTTCTGCACTGTTTCGAGCTGCTTCGGCACGCGCTTCATCAATTTCGTCAGCGCGGTCAGCGGAGTCTGCCAGGATCGTTACACGTGTTGGCAGAACCTCCATAAAGCCGCCTGAAACGGCAAATGGTGTGGTTTCGCCATTCTTAATGATTGTCATTTCGCCAGCTTCGAGAATCGTCAGCAATGGCATGTGACGTGGCAGAATACCGATCCGGCCATCTTTGGTCGAAATATTAATCTGGTCAACCTCATCCGAGAGAACAACTCGCTCGGCGGTGATGATTTCGAGGTGCATTGGCATGGCACTATCTCCTTAAAGGAGAGACAATTGGATCGGGAGACAAGGAGAGAGTAACCGCTTTCTCCTTGTCTCCTTGTCTCCTCATCTACTTCCGGCTCGCCTCATATGCGCGCAGCACTTCGTCGAAGCCACCCTGCATATAGAACATCTGCTCGGGGATATTATCGCCCTCGCCAGCAAGTACGCGAGCGAAGCTCTTTACCGTCTCGGCAATTGGAACATATTTCCCTGGCCGTCCTGTAAACTGCTGTGCAACCGTAAATGGCTGCGAGAAGAAGAGCTCGATTTTGCGTGCCCGCGATACTGTCAACTTATCTTCGTCGGAGAGTTCTTCAACGCCAAGAATGGCGATGATATCCTGAAGATCTTTATAGCGCTGGAGAACACGCTGAACTTCGCGTGCCACCCGATAATGCTCTGGGCCAATCACATTTGGATCCAAGATGCGGCTTGTTGAGGCTAGCGGATCCACCGCTGGGAAGATCGCACGTGCTGCAATCGATCGTTCAAGCGTGATGGTCGCATCAAGATGGGCAAATGTGGTAGCAGGTGCCGGGTCGGTCAGGTCGTCGGCGGGAACATACACAGCCTGCATTGAGGTAATTGAGCCTTTGCGGGTTGATGTAATGCGCTCCTGTAGCTCACCCATCTCGGTACCGAGTGTTGGCTGGTAGCCTACCTGCGAAGGCATGCGCCCAAGCAGTGCGGAGACTTCTGAGCCAGCCTGAACAAAGCGGAAGATATTATCGACAAAGAGCAGAACGTCGCGACCCTCATCGCGGAAATATTCCGCCATTGTCATTGCAGTTAGTGCTACGCGTAGGCGTGCACCTGGCGGCTCGTTCATCTGGCCGAATACCATGACCGTCTTATCGAAGACGACCGTATTCTCATCGATCTGGGCTTCCTTCATTTCGTGGATCAGGTCGTTCCCTTCGCGGGAGCGCTCACCTACGCCAGCGAAGACAGAGTATCCCGACTGTTCCTTCGCGACGTTCGCGATCAGTTCCTGGATAACAACGGTTTTGCCGACACCGGCGCCGCCGAAGATACCCGTCTTGCCACCACGTGTGAAGGGTGCAATCAGGTCAATTACTTTGATGCCAGTCTCGAAGACTTGCGCTTGGATCGATTGATCTTCCAGTGAGGGTGGGCGCTGATGGATTGGGCGGCGCTCGACACTTGCGTCAATTGCGCCAACGCCATCGATCGGCTCACCAAGCACATCGAATACACGGCCAAGTGTTACGTGGCCAACCGGTACTGAGATCGGGCGGCCAGTATTGACAACCTTCATACCACGGCGCAAACCGTCGGTAGTGGTCATCGCGACCGCTTTCACACGCCCATTACCAAGGTGTTGCTGCACTTCAGCAACCAGGCGGCCACCACCGTCGAGCGGAATTTCAATTGCGTTATATATCTCGGGAGTGCCATGCTCAGGGAATTGTGCATTGAGCACCACACCGATGATATCGGTTATTTCGCCACTTTGTAGTGTCGTCATATCTCTCACCTCATTCCTTCTTGCGCCATAGCACCAGAGGCGATCTCAGAGACTTCCTTGGTGATATTCGCCTGACGCGTCTTGTTGTAGGTCAGGGTCAGCTCGCGAGTAAGATCCTTGGCGCTGTCGGTTGCATTACGCATAGCCACCATACGTGCGCTATGTTCACTTGCAATAGCTTCCAACACTGCCTGATAGATCTGCACCTCGACAAAGCGTGGTAGCAGTTCACGCAATACATCCTGCTGATCTGGCTCATAGTTATAGTCGATCATATGCTCAACCGGCTCATTCGGTGGGTCAACGGGAATAATCCGTTTCACAACCGGGCGCTGGGTGAGCGTATTCACGAACTGGCTATAGATGATATGTGCCTCGTCGTAGCGCCCTTCCAGAAAGCCATTGATCACATTGGTTGATATACCAAGCGTATCGGTGAGGCGGGGGTAATCGCCAATCCGGGTGATTTCTGCCGTTAGCCGTTGGCCATTGCGTACCAGAAAATCCCGGCCTTTTTTGCCAATGGTGAAGACCTCAACGCCACGATCTTGTTCACGCTGTTCCAGAATAAAGCGACCTGTGCGGCGCAGCACATTGGAAACAAGGCTGCCTGCCAAACCGCGATCGGGTGTGATCACGATAATGCCCACTGCTTTGACAGGTTGCCTAATTTCAAGCAGTGTACCGGTGCGCGGCCCTACCAAGCGATTAGTGAGTTCGCCCATGAGGTCGAGCATACGATCCGAGTAGGGGCGCGTCGCCAATACATTGCGCTGCGCGCGGCGCATTTTTGATGCCGCCACCATCTCCATCGCGCGCGTAATTTGCGAAAGATTTTTTACCGAACGAATACGTCGGCGGATTTCACGTGTACTTGGCATACATCCTCGGGGGTTAGAGTCAGAGGTCAGAGGTCAGAGATTGCGGAATTCAGCCCGCTTACTCCCTGACCTCCAGCCCCAGGCCTCTAATCATAGCTACTCGTCTGCTTGAACTCGGTGATCGCACCTTCCAGACGGCTCTTGATCTCGGCTGATGGGAATTTGCGATCCAGCCGATTCTCAAACATGCTCTTCAATAGATCGGCATGGGCAGTGCGCATGTAGGCTAGAAAATCGCCTTTCCATTGCACGATTTTCTCAACAGCAACATCATCCAGGTACCCGTTATTACCAGCAAACAGAGCAGCAACTTGCTCTTCGAGTGGATATGGTGCATAGGCTGGCTGCTTCAGTACTTCCTGGAGGCGCGAACCACGGTCGAGCTGCGCTTTGGTGACAGGATCCAGTTCTGAAGCAAACTGAGCGAATGCTGCCAACGCACGGAACTGCGCCATATCGAGTTTCAATTTGTCGGCAACTGAACGAATCGCACGTGTTTGCGCCGCACTTCCTACGCGCGAGACCGAGATACCAACATTGAGTGCTGGGCGAATACCAGCGTTGAACAGATCGCTCTCAAGGAAGATCTGTCCGTCGGTGATCGAAATCACATTTGTAGGAATATAGGCCGAAACGTCATTGGCCTGGGTCTCAATGATTGGTAGTGCTGTCAGCGACCCACCACCATTGTCATCATTCAGGCGGGCGGCACGCTCGAGCAGGCGTGAGTGTAGGTAGAACACATCGCCGGGATAGGCTTCGCGGCCAGGCGGACGGCGCAGTAGCAAGGAAACTTGGCGGTAGGCCACAGCATGCTTGGAGAGATCATCATAGATGATCAGTGCGTCCTTCACAAGCTGGCCATTGATCATTACACCATTCTCCATGATTTCTTCGCCCATTGAGCAACCTGCGTATGGGGCGATATACTGGAGTGCTGCGGATTCTGATGCAGTTGCGGCAACGATGATTGTATAATCGAGTGCGCCATATTTTTCTAGCGTACCAACAATCTGCGCTACCTGGGCACGTTTCTGGCCAATGGCGACATAAATGCACGCTAGGCCCTGGCCCTTCTGGCTAATGATCGTATCGATCGCAACAGTTGTCTTACCTGTTTGGCGGTCGCCGATGATTAGCTCACGCTGGCCACGCCCGATCGGGATCATTGCGTCAATCGCCATGATGCCAGTTTGTACTGGTGTATCTACCGACTTACGAACAATAACGCCTGGGGCAATCCGCTCAATTGGGCGGCGTGTTGTGGTTGTGATTGCACCTTTACCATCGATACCCTGGCCCAAGGCATTAACCACACGACCAAGCAATTCCTGGCCAACCGGCACCGAAATGATCTGCCCGGTCGCATTGACCTGGTCACCTTCTTCGATGCTCAGATAATCACCAAGGATGATTGCCGAAACCTGATCCTTTTCTAGGTTCAGGGCGATACCGAAAACCGATTCAGTGCGGCGCGCTTTGGGCGGGAATTCCAGTAGTTCGGATGCTGCGACCTGCTCCAAGCCCTCGATACGCGCAACGCCATCGCCTACCGCCGTGACGGTGCCGACGTTGACCATGCGCGGGCGTAGCTCCACGCCCTCCTCGATGCTCTTCAGCAGTCGTTTATAGAGATCTTCAGTTGCAACGGCCATTGTTGGCACCTCTGAATATGAAAATAGCCGATAGTCGATAGCCAAGAGCCGATACACACATACATGTTGTATACAGCTTGACGTGTCGTTGCGACCGCTCGCTTAACTCGACGTCATATTGCGTTGGATAGCACCCAAACGCGTTCGCAGGCTATTATCCAATACCTGATCGCCGATCCGAATAATCAGGCCACCGATCAGACTTTCGTCAACTTTGAAGGCCAGTTGGAGATTCGCGCCATAGCGGCCACGTAACTCACTGGTGATCCGTTCGCGCTGGGTATCGCTCAGTGCTTCTGCACTTGTCACCTCACCGGTGAGTTGTGCTGCGCTACCAAGCTGTACAAAGCGCTCGAATTCATTGACTACCGCTGGCAACTGACCAAGTGCATTTGCACCTGCCAGGCCAACCAGGAAGCGCCCAATTGCTGGGGCCGCCTCAGGTGGTAGTGCTGCCAATATGTTTGCCTGCAACTCAGGGCCTTCACCGCTCACATCGCTGAGTTTTGGTGTAGCGACCTTAAGAGTTTGCAGAGCCCCGCCAATCAACGCATCATACAGTGCGCGGGCGGCTTCGCGGGCATCGGATGTGCTCACGCTCCACTCCCTTTGGCGTTAATTTTGTCGGCCCAGACTGGCGAGCGACTCATCGATCAGCCGGTCGTGGTTCATTTTTAGCTCGGCCCCGAGTACCTTCGTCGCGGTTGTTGTTACAAGGCCAGCGATCTGATCCTTCAGGTCGCTTACCATCTGCTCACGCTCACGGACAGCCTGCTCGCGGGCATCAGTCTTGATACGATCAGCCTCGATACGTGCCTGTGCAACAATCTCTTGCTCTTGGGCACGTGCACGCTCCTGAGCAAGCGAAACAATTCCAGCAGCCTCTTGGCGGGCTTTCGTAATCTCGGCATCGTAATCGCGCTTGATACTTGCAAGCTGATCCTTGATCTTGTCTGAATCTCCTAAGCCTTCCTGAATGCGCTTTGTACGCTCATTCAGCATATTAATGATTGGCTTGAAGAGGAATGTTGACAAGAGCCAAACGAGCAATGCAACATTGATGATTTGGGCGATTAACAACGGCCAGTTAATACCTAGTTTTTCCATTACTGTTCTCCTCGTCCACGTGCTGGCCAGTTAGCCATGCAACGTGCTAGATGATGTTAAAGCCGATCAGAAGGCCGAACACCAGCGCGAAGATAAACAGCGTTTCAGTCAAGGCGAACCCAAGGAACATATAGGTTCGTACTAAGCTCTCAGCTTCTGGGTTACGGCCCATTGCTTGTAACGCGCCGCTGAAGATAATTCCGATCCCCGCTCCTGGTCCGATCGCGCCGAGGCCGATCGCAAGGGCCATAGCAAGAAGTCGCAGGCCAGCATCAGTCATGGTCGTGGCTCCTTTTTAAAGAAATATCAAACCTCAAATAAGCGTCTATCGCACACGGGAACATCCCGCTAGCTCCAGAGTTAGTGCGCTGCCGCCTTCTCATCGTGGCCATGCTCATCTTCGTGCCCGCCATGCGATTGAATGGCAAGGCTGAAGAACACAAGCGTTAATACAGAGAAGATGACAGCCTGGATGAAGGCCACAAAGACCTCCAAACCATAAAATGGGAGCGGTAACAAATAGGGGAACAAGAACGACATCACAACAAGGATGACTTCGCCACCGAAGATGTTACCGAAAATACGAAAGGTGAAAGCGATAATACGCGTAAACTCACCAAGCAGCTCCATAAGACCCGCTAAGGTTGAGATAAAGCCTTCCTTGAATGGGTTAACGAAAAACTTCTTCAGATAGCCAAACCCGAGCATTTGGAACCCGAAGAACTCAATCATGATCCCTGCTACTAAGCCAAAGGCGAGTGTTAGATTGAGATCGGCCGCTGGTGCACGCAGAACTGGTACAACTACGCTATTGCCATAACAAGCACCTGGCCACCCAGCAAAGAATGGATTTGCTGGCTCAACACCCTCAGCTGTATTGCCACCAGTTGTGACAAGCGATGCTTCTTTTACTTCTTTTTCGCGACAGACGCCAATACTGCCAGTACCAGGTATCAATGCCATCATGTTTGCGACAAGGAAGAAGATAAAAATGGTTGCTGGGAGTGGGAAGAATTTTGCAATGTTTTTGCGATCAATACTGAGCGCAAAATTGTAAAACCCTTCGACAATCGCCTCAACAATATTCTGAAACCCGGTTGGAACCAACTTCATATTGCGAAGGCCAATAACCCCAATGCTAACCAGAATAAGGTCGATAATCAAGGTCATGAGTACTGAGTTTGTGAATGGCATACCGCCCTCACATACCTCACCATGCAACGTGCCGGTTATACAAAACAATGGCTCGGCCGCCGCAGAAATATGTAGATCGGCCTTTGTCATCCTGATACCAGCTAGGTACATGACGACGCCGATAACAGCTACAACCCCTAATACTGTTAGTATTCGGTTACGCATGTATCTGTACCCCCTTCCCTGTCGACATTGAGAACTCTTTCACAATCTAAGTATAGCATAGGATCTACGCGCGAGTCAAATGGTTTTGCACACCTTTTGAATGCTATTCTCAGGCACAAAAATGCAACCTGCCGATTGGGCGACGAGGTTGTTGCGCAATCGAACCCCACCGTTCACTGTTTTTACACTAATTCCGCTCGCGAGTATAGCATAGCTCATTGGAGTGTGCAAACCAGCTATGCGCTGGCAAAATCGTGAACGAACTCTCATCAAAAGCGAGGGCTTAGGCTATTGTTTGGAAATGGGTGGTATGTTAGGATAGATATGCATACTAGTAGCAGATTCATCGTGATCCGGAGTGACCTGTGCAACTCGAAGGCAACCTTAACCAGCTTTCACTACGCGAGTTGATCGAGATGATCACGTATAGCTCTGTGAAGGGCATGCTTGAAGTGCGCGATAGCGAACTGGCGGCACATCTGTTTTTCAGCGATGGGCAGCCTTGCCATGCAGTTGCTGGTGATTTGCGCGGTATAGATGCGGTAGGCCGTATATTTGAGATCCGCGAAGGTGCGTTTCGTTTTTATGCTGGTAGTGAAGCCGATGCGGAGACGCTCTGGTACGAAAGTGCCGAACTGATCCAGCGTGGCGAAGATCTCGCACGTGGTTGGTTGCGTATTCGCGCTTTGATCCCCTCACATCATTGGGTTCCAGTATTAACCGAGAGTGGCATTGCACCACGGATTCAGCTTGATCCATATGTGTGGCCCGTACTTGCAGCTGTTGATGGTAAGCGCGATATTATTGCGATCGCCAACCACCTAAGTATATCGCTATACGAGGTTTGTGATATATTGGCTGATCTGAAGCAGCGTGGACTCATAACGGTTAACCCGCCAGTCGTTGTGTCCGATTCTAGTTCAGGCACTATAGCGCCAATGCAGGCTAAGCCTGGATTTTTTGAGCGACTGATTGAGAAGACACTCGAAGCGGATGCGCAAACCCCAGGATCGCGCTACGCTCCACCCGAGCAACGCTATGTAGAGACGGAGTGATCCGGCATGGCCCATTTCCTGACACGCGATGAAATTGATTGATCCTCTCAACGACTGACATCCCCGCGACGATCTCCTTCATCCTTCTTCTGTTTGCGCCTGGTGCGCTATTTTGTCGTCTGCTAGTACCAGAATCTACTCTGGCTTGGTCGGTGCGTATCACGCTCTGGATCGGTATGAGTATTACCATACTGGCATTATGCTATGAATGGTTAACGATATTCAAGCTGGCGCTGCATCCCCCGATTCCACTATTGGGTGTGGTGGCCTGTTGCCTTTGCCTCGCCGGGAGTGTGTGGCGCAATCGGCGGCAGATCCGCCCTACTAGGCTTGATTCGTGGCGTCTCGGCCCGTTGGTACTGGTAGTTATTCTGCTACTGACATTTGGGCTTCGTTTGTATCAGGCGCGCGATCTAGCACTGCCAGCTTGGGTCGATGGCTTGCATCATGCGCTCCTGATTCGAGTGGCAGCCGAAACGGGTCAAGTGCCGCTTAGTTTACGGCCATACCTGCCGGTCGATCAGTTGCCATTTCATTGGGGCTACCATACCTTTACGGCATTTGCTCTGCAGGTGGCTGGGGTGCCTATCCTGAGTACGCTGCCAAATGCAATCCTTCTACAAGGCCAGATCCTGAATGCACTAACAACGCTCACCTACGCTGGGTTGGCCCAATGGCTGCTGCGCCGTCCACTGGCAGGTATTACAGCCGCTGTTGTGGTTGGGTTGGTTTCGATCATGCCAGCTTATTATCTAAGCTGGGGGCGCTATACGTTATTGGCTGGCGTATTGGTATTGCCAGCAGCAATGATCGCGTTTCAGCTTGCGCTTCAGCATCGAACATGGCGTTCGGTATGTGCGGCGGCAATGGTTCTGGCTGGTTTGAGTATGATTCACTTTGTGCTGTTTGTGTTTGCAGGTGTATGGTTTGCAGTATTAAGCCTTGGATGGTCGGTTGATCCCCAACATATGGCATTAGGGGATAGCAAGCGCACACAGAGTTCTGGCGCTTGGTGGAAGGCCAGCGAGGTTACAGTACTGGTGCAGGTGGGAATACTTGCTCTTGTGCTGGCATTGCCTTGGCTTGTGGTGATTGTGTCGCGCGCCCAGATTGGAGCAGGTGCTTCTGGCACATATATAGCAGGCAATAATAGCTATAATGCGATGCCCACGGATTTATTGTGGGCGGCAAATAATCGTGTGCTGCTGGCGTTGGCAGGATGTGGGGTACTGCTGGGGTTGTTTCGGCGCGCACGGATCGTCGCGCTGCTGATAATCTGGTCATTTTTGATCATACTGCTAGCAAATCCACTACTGTTTGGCCTCCCATATCTTTCGTTTATTACCAATGAGACGCTTGCTGCAACGTTGTTTATTCCGTGTGCGCTGTTGATTGCAGCTGGGGTTGCGTATGGTGCTGGTTGGATTCAGCCCATACTGCCGCATTGGTGGCCCAATCTTGTCGCGAGTGTGCTGATAGTGATTGGTCTCTGGAGCGGCTGGAATATGCGCGATGTTGTTCGTGCAGATACGATCCTGGCGACTACTTCGGATCGCATGGCGATTAGCTGGGCATCGACTCATTTGTCGGCTGATGCGCGTGTTCTTGTGAATACGGTTGGTTGGCTCGCTGATGTGGATCGCGGTAGTGATGGTGGCTGGTGGCTACTGCCACTTGCGGGCCGTATGGTGAGTACACCGCCAGTTGTGTATACCTATGCATCGCGTACGGATGTAATGGCGATTCAGCGCCTGACAAGCCATTTACGTGGGCTTGGCGGATTGGATGCTGGCCAGGTTGCCGATTTGATGCAGGCTGAGGGATATGGCTATGTATATGCGACAGAAGGTGGGCGGCAATTCGATGCGGCGCGCTTGCGCGATTCATCCCGCTTTGAAGTGTTATATCATAATGACCGTGTTACAATTTTGCGGTTACGTTGAGCGTACTATTCAAACAGAGCTCTGCTATAATAGGCCTAGAATTGGTAACCACGCAAAGGCGAATGGCTGACGATGGCTGAAGAAACAGCTCAGTTGAGTGAGCGCGAGCGCGAGATCTTAAAGCTGGTTGCTACTGGAGCAACCAACCAACAGATCGCTAATGATCTGGGTATTAGTGCGCATACTGTTAAGGCCCATATGCGCAATATCTTCGGTAAAATCAATGCAGCATCGCGCACCGAAGCGACATTGTATGCTATGCGTTCTGGGCTTGTTCCGCTCTTGAATGGCACACCAACAACAGCTGAGCCAGTAGCGCCTGTGGTGCAGACTTCACCAGTTGTTTCAGTTGATTCAGTGCCTAGGCAAGCACCCGCGGCTGGTTTTTTCACTCGATATTTGGTTTCAATTATTGGAACGGTTGCTGGCCTCGTGCTGGGGGTCGGTCTTATTTGGCTGTTTGTGTTGCGGCCACAGTTCAGTGTGCCACAGGCAAATGTGCCAAGTGGTGCGCCGGTTGCTGCGATTGCGCCGGGTGGTGCAATGGCGAATTGGCTGAATCAACACGATTTGCCGATCGCTCTGATGGCGGCTGGCTCGGCGAGTATCGATGGCCAGATTTATGTTGTTGGTGGCAAATCGGCGACTGACGTTCTGGCGAAGGTCTGGCGATACGATCCAGTCAATAGTGCTTGGGTGGCTCTACCGAACAAACCAACGGCCGTTCAGGATATTCAGGCAGTGGCAATCGGTGGCAAGCTATATGTGCCAGGTGGCGCAAAAGCCGATGGTAGCATCAGTGATATCCTTGAGGTCTATGATCCAGTTGCACAAACATGGGCCAGAAAGGCGAACCTCCCATATGCACGTTCTGGCTATGGGCTAGCAGCCGTTGAAGGGAAACTGTACCTTTTTGGTGGCTGGGATGGTATGCGTGCAATCGGCGAAACGTTGATGTACGATCCAGCAACCGATCAATGGCAGGCATTGACTCCGATGCCAACTGCACGAGCATACTGTGTGGCGGTTGCTGTTGATGGGAAGATGTATGTCCTGGGTGGCGAAGATGCGAGTGGCGCGCTAGCCGCCAATGAGCAATTCACACCGGCATTGAATGGGCCAGGCAGCTGGGCTAAGGTAATACCATTGCAGCAACCACGTAGCCGTTTTGGTGCAAGTGCGGTTACAAACAATATTATTGTTCTTGGTGGTACAGGTGGCGAAGCTCCTGCACGCTACGATGTACGTACCGCTATTTGGCAAGATCTGAAACCTCCCAAACTCTCCCTTGGCAGCCAACCGGCTGTCGTCACACGTGATTCATCGGTGTTTGTTGTTGCAGGTGATCCAAGCAAGCCGGCAAGTGCATTCTATGAACTGCGGCTGTTGTACACTGTAACGATCACGCTGCCATAACTATGACAAATAATCCCTACCTCGCGCTTGCGCGGATCAAGGCTGGCCTACACGCGTTGGATATTCGGCCAAGCCGTGGCATGGGCCAAAACTTTCTGATCGATGCCGATGTGCTGCATGCTATCGTTGATGCTGCCGAGCTCGATCAGGAGCATACGGTTGTTGAGGTTGGCCCTGGGTTTGGTGTGCTTACATGGGAACTCATCCAGGTTGCTGGGCAGGTAATTTCTGTCGAACTGGACAAACGGCTTGTCGAGCGACTCCATGAAGAATTTATCAACACTTCCCACCTGAGGATTGTTCAGAGCGATATTTTGCGAATAGCGCCTGAGGAATTGTTTACTGGATCTGGCGCTCCAGCGTATCGGGTGGTTGCGAATCTCCCATATGCGATCACCTCTCCAGTGCTACGGCATTTCCTGGAGGCGGCACATCCGCCAGAAGTGCTGGTGGTTCTTGTGCAATGGGAAGTTGCACAGCGGATCGCCGCAAAAGCTGGTGATTTAAGCATGTTGGCCCATGCGCTTCAGATCTATGCTGAGCCAGAAATTGTGCTACGCGTGGGGCCGCAGAGCTTCTACCCTGCACCGGCAGTTGATTCAGCGGTGTTACGCTTGCGTGTGCGCCCACAGCCACTGGTTGAGCGTGAGCATATTGAACCGTTGTTACGGGTTGTCAAGGCTGGGTTTCTGCATGCACGTAAAACCCTTGCGAATGCATTACCAAATGGGCTTGCTGCGATGGGTCGCCCAGCATCACGCGAAATGATTGTGGCGGTGATGGATGCAGCTGGTGTGGATTCGCAACGCCGTGCAGAATCGTTGACACTGGCAGAATGGCAGCGAGTATATACTGAGCTGGAGCTAAGGGGGTAGCACCTATGTCGCCTGAACATCCACTTAGCCAGGTAATCGCTGGTTTTGATCTGTTCTCGTATTATGCAGGAACTACCAGCGGGTTTGCTGAGATTGTTGCAATGGGTTGTAAGCGGCTTGCACTCAGCCCAGCCTATACGCACGCTGAGTTTGCGCGCATGCAGCTACCTACCCAGCAGATAATTGCGCAACATGGGTTGCTGCAGTTGATTGAGCCAGATCTACTGATCACCCGGTTGTTTCCAGCAGACATTGCGGCAGGGCGTGTTGTCGTTTTGATCGTAAAGGAACAGGCCACACTTGATGAATATTCTACACTCAAGGCGTTGCGTGCACAGGCGCTGGCCGAACGGCGCTTGGCAGAAATAGAAATCGAATTGGCCTGGTGTTTTGGCCACCTGCTTAGTTACAGTGATGCAGCGATTCGTGCACTATTGGCTGATCGCATACCTACCCAACCTGGCTCATAAAGAATAGCACGAGTAGTACCACCCCAATAATCATCCAGGGTAGGCATCCGATTCCCCCACTGGCTGGCTCGGCGATTGGTGCCTGGACGACGATATATGCTGGCGTGTGTGGTGTGGATGTAGCCGATCCCCCGCTGAGCACAACCGCTGCTGCGATAAGCAAAATAATGACAACAAGTGGTTCCATGTGGTGCCTCCCCTTTTATTGTTGCGACTGAGCCTACGCAACATAGGCAGCATAACCTGTATCGTTCCACAAAAGATCGGTAACTATTGCTGAGGATTCCGCAAGCAGCTACTCCGAAATTTCGGAGCGGATGTGCCAATTGTTCAGAGCAATCTTGAAGTACACTATCCATGTGGATTGCCCGCGCTATGAGTGAAGCCCATGAAACATGCCACATTTGGCCGGTTACTGAAAGCTGGAATCGCAAGTATCACCTATTGTGAAGGGAAGACTGCGCCAGCTATTGAGAGCGAATTGGGCGATCAGGTGGGTGTTGCTTCTGCATCGATTCAGCGCTATAAGGCTGGGCATATTCCGCCAGATGCGGCGACCATCGAGCGGTTGGCGGATGCGTGTGTGCGGCGTGGCCTGATGGGGCGTGACTGGTTGCAGCAATTTCTTCAGAGTGCTCATTACCCATCGCCGGGTGTGCTAATCGAGCAGTTAGTGCCTAATAGTGGCCTACGCCCACGCCCGAGCCGCATTTATCAGAACTTACCTGCACCAACCTATAGCCAGTTTGTGATGCGCACAGATGCGTTCGCGGAGGTATTGGATGGCTTAGGGAAACGCTCGGCAGCGGTGATTATTGTTGGTTTGGGTGGGAACGGCAAGACAAGCCTGGCCCGTGAAATTGCTGATTATTGCTTGAAAAGCGGTGCCGGAATGGCGCTGTTTGATGCGGCGATCTGGGTAAGCGACAAAGATCGCCCTGGAACAACCAACCTCAGTATTGTTCTGGATGAGATCGCCCGTACACTCGATTACCCTGGCTTTACCCAATTTGCTCATGATGAGAAGCGCCGCGAAGTCGAGCAACTGTTGCGCCGCTGGCGGGTTTTGGTTTGTGTTGATAATTTCGAGACTATTACGGATGGCTCGTTATTAACATGGCTATTGGGCATGCCAGAACCAAGTAAGGCACTGATTACAACCCGCGAGTATCGCCGTGAATATCGGCGTGGCGGTTGGCCGGTTGAATTGCGTGGCATGAGTGAACGTGAGGCGCTGGCATTTGTAGCGGAACGATTACGAATGCTACGGATCGAGAAACTTGTGAGTGATGTCAGCCAATTCGACCCATTGATTGCTGTAACAGCTGGTAACCCAAAGGCAATTGAGCTTATGCTTGGCTTGGTGAAATATGAGCGACGGCCATTACAGCAGATCGTGGATGATTTGTATGCGGCGCGCGGTGAACTGTTCGATGACTTGTTCCTGCGTGCTTGGGCTGTACTCGATGAAGCTGCCCGCCGAATCTTATTGGCATTAACCTTCTTTCCAGCAAGTGTGAGCGCTGCGGCACTGAGTGCAACGGCCGATGTGCAGGGCTTCAGTTTCGAGCGTGCATTAGAACGATTGACAGATGTGGCGTTGCTTGATGTTCAACAGACAGATATGAATAGTGCGCCGCGCTATATTCCACACCCTTTGGTGCGTGTCTTTGCCACTGCAAGGCTTGCCGAACAACCAGAATTTGTTGGTGCAGCACGCGAACGCTGGGAGGCTTGGCATCTTCAGTTAGTTCAGCGGATTGGGCCGTATTGGTACGACATGCTCACGCTTGCGGAGCTTGATGTTGAAGTGGATAACCTGCGTACGGTTGTTGAATGGACATATACACAACAGCGGTTTACGCAAGTGATGGCGATCAGTAGTCTGCTCGGATATTACTATTATGTCCGTGGTGCATGGGAGCAACAGGCGTTTGTGAATCAGTTGCGTCTTGATGCCACCCAGAAAACTGGTAATCGTCTTGAAGAAGGCTTTACCCTATTGAATATGATACGAATCCCAACACTCCAGGGCGATCTCAAAGAAGCACAACATCTGATTGCCCTGATCGAACCGTTATTGGATGAACTTACATTATCCGAACGGCAACGAGCTTCGTTTCTCCATGGGATCGCGATGGTTGCCCTGGCACAAGGGGAGATCGTGCGTAGTCGGGAAATCTTTCAGTATGTTATGCAGACCTGCCGTGAAATTGATCCATTTAAGTACAATCGTGCCCGCAATTGGATGGCCGAAAGCCTCTTACAAGCCGGGCAATACATAGAAGCACGCCAGGGTTTTGAAGCTTCGCTCCAGGAATCACAACAGATTGGCTATCACCGTTCTGTGATTTTGTGCCAGGTGAAGCTAGCCATGATATTTCTTTGGCAGCACGATCTGGAACAGGCCGATACCATGTTGCAGGCCAGTTATGAACTGGCGCATGCATACCAGGATCGGCGCGATTTGGCACTCATTCAACGCACCTATGCACAGCTACACATGCTGCGCGGTAATCTGGCCGCAGCACAGCAGGTCTTGATCGAGGCGATCGATCTATTTGAACGCCTCGGTATGCGCCGCGAGCTTATGGAAGCGCAGGATGAGCTTCAGCGAGTAGTAACTTTGGGCTAAGGGTAGGCGCTATGCTGGGATAAGTTCCATAAAGACACGCGACCCATGCTCGCCAGTATCCATTTGGCTCGTCATCTGCACATAGGTCTCACCATATTTGGCTTGCAGTGCGCTGGTTGCGATCGCTGCTTCCTCCGCTGGAAGCATGCGTGCGCGTGCGGCAATTGCTGGGCCATGGATGTTCCCCACGCGATCGCTCGCCGCGATTGTTACCTGTGGGTTATTCTGTATGCGTTTGACTTTACCCGCGCGATTGTTGGTCGTTATATAGATGTTCCCATCCTGCTCCGCGAACCAAACTGTGGTTGGCATTGCATCTCCGTTGCGGCGGTAAGTTGTTAATACAACAAATTGTTCCGCACGAATGGCCTCAAATGGTTTTGCTGTGGGTGTATGTGACATTGACACTGCCTACCTCGTGTTTCAATCGATTGTCTCTAAATAAAGTACGCTTGGCATACAATTGCGGATGGGTCTGGTTGTACCTGCATTACATGCTCAATTGTCCCTCGCGATTTGAGCATAGCCTCGCTATCCTAGATACACATTCAGTAGAATCGGCCATGTTGGGTTATACTATATGTATGGATTATCGTGCGTTCGAAGCTGCTAACGAACAGTTCCCAGAACGAATCTATGGCTGGAGGATAGTGTGGTGCTGCTTGAACTGCACTGAGTACTGCAGCGTCTGGACTGCTGTCTGCGTACTAATCAGCAGAGCCATTCGTTCATCCCCTGGCCTCAATCATGCGTACCCACGGCTCCACAATCCGCTCCCAACGTAAGTTTTCGGCCTGCTGGCGAGCTGCCTTGGCCATAATATTGCGTTGGTTTGGGTCGTTAAGCAGCGCGACAATCCCAGCCGCGAGAGCAGCAGGATCGCCGGGGGTCACAATCAAGCCACTCGATTCGCCAAGTAACTCGCGTCGGTCGCCAATATTCCCGGTAAGTACAGGAATACCTTGCGCCAGACTCTCGACGATTTTGAGCGGGGAGCGTGCTGCCATTGCGGGTGTATCTGCGACAGGGTCACACGAGGCTTGGGCCAATGCCAGATAATTTCGTGTAGCAGTTGGTGCGACATTCCCTGTCCAAATCACAGCATGGCCGATTCCAAGATTAAGGCTGTGCGCTTGGAGCGCTGGGCGGTCGTCGCCATCGCCTACCAGTAGTAGCCGTGCATGTGGCAGTTGATGTAATGCGATTGCGAATGCTTCTAAGAGAAGCTGGACGCCATGTGCAATGGTGCTAATTGCGCCAAAATAGATCAATGTAGGGTGCGATTCGAGCCCAAGCTTGGCTCGTAATGCCTGTACATCAGTTGGGTTGGGTGGATCGAACTGTGCTGCACGCAACCCATTGGGTACATAATAGATATGCCCGGCAGGCACACCGTGTTCTTCACAATACTGCTGCATAAAGCGTGTATTGACACTGACACCATTGGCGGCGCGCGGCAGGCGATCTTCCCATAGTTGAACCATGCGACGCTGCCAAGCGGCCCCAAAACGATTCGCCCCAGCCTCATAGTCGTCACAATCGACAAACATTGGCGCACCAAGGATGCGTGCCGCTAGTAGCCCTGCCAGCCCATTCATTGGTTGCGGTTTGGCGATCTGGATGATTTCTGCTTTGGAACGGATCGCACTGGCTGCAAGCGCGAGGGCCGACCGGAACGAAATCGCCAGGAGTTCAGCTGGGCGAAGCGCGCGCCGCGACCCAGGGTAGCCATATACATGCATTTGGCTCACATAGCGTAAATCCACCTGGCCTTCATTCGATTCACGTATGCTGAGCCGATCCCAGGTGGGGTGCAACATGTGTAGCGTCGCAGTATGGCCTGCACGCACAAATTCTTGCGCTACTGGTAGCCAGCGCCCACGTGGTGAGGGGTAATCCAGGCTGGATGTGCAGAGGAAGGCAATTCTCACAATGTACGACTCGGTTTTTTATTCACCACAGACGGGTACCCTTTGGGTGCAGAGAGCACAGAGAACACAGATTCGGGCAGATAAGCATAAACTCTGTGCCTCTGTGGTGAAGTATTACAGCACGCGTGGCGATGGTGTCTTGATCGCAGCCTGTTCAGCGGTGAGGGCGACTGGCGTGGCGAGTTCTTCAATCAGCTGAATCATCGGCATCCATGAGCCGCGCTCTTTACTGGAGCGAATATTCTCGCTGAATTGTGGGCCAAGATCCTCATTGAAGAAGCGCACAATTGCGTTACCTAATGCTGCTGGATCGGCGGGTGGGACAATCAGGCCATTCTCACTATCTTGGATTGTCTCGGCCATGCCACCAACGGAGGTTGCGATCATCGGTTTCTCAAAGCCAATCGCTAGTTGAGCGACCCCGCTTTGGGTTGCTTCCAGGTATGGCATTACCACGACATCACAAGCCGAGAAGTAACGAGTGATCTCGTCATTTGGCACATAGGTATTCTGGAAAATCACTGCGTCTTCCAGGCCAAGCTCCTGAACCAGGGTTCGGTATGGTCGCTCGTCTTCCCAGAATTCTCCTACCACCAGCAATTTGGCTGGTATGTGCTCACGAGCAAATGCCAGTGCGCGGATAAGGTGCCTGAGCCCTTTGTAGCGGCGCACAAACCCAAAGAAGAGTAATAGCGGCTGCTCGGGGTCGAGTTGCAAGAGTGAACGGGCTTCGGCACGTGGGAGTGGCGTGCGACTAAAGACATCATAGGGTGGCAGGGTGGTTCCGCGAATACGCCCCTTAGGAAGTGCACGCCGGAGTAGTGCGAAATCTTCTTCGCTCATCACAATGAACGCATCACCGCGCCATAGGATTCTACGTGCCAGATACCAATCGAAGAGGCCACCATCGGGTGCGATAATATGGTGGCAGAGAAACAAGATACGAATCTTTGTATAGCGCCGGATCATACGAGTGAGAAAGAACAACATTGGCGACCAGAATGGTGTCCACCACTGAAGCAACAGCAGATCGGGTGGATCGCGTTGGATCATGCGAAACGTTTTCCACCATGTGAATGGGTTGAGCGGGGCTAATACACGCTCAGAATCCACACGTAGCGCACTAGAATCCGGGCTTGGATCCATGGCCGTATTGCCGGGATACAGCCATTGCGGATACTGTTTGATATAGGAAATCAGGCGCACATCGTGGCGTTGCCGCAAATACAATGCGAGTAGCGAGGTATAGTGGGCAATACCACCACGAAATGGATAGGTTGGGCCAATCAGGGTTATTTTCACTAGTAACGCTCGTATGCTTTCATAAAAGAAATAGGCTGCCCAAGAAATTCAAAAATCTCAACACCATCTTGGTCATATAGTAACCGAAATAGTGGGCTTGCGCGCAGCCGATGAGTATTGATTCGATCAGCCTCACGTGCCGATGGGAATGGGTGCGCTCCACTATAGACATAGGTGATGCCAGCATCGCGTAGCAGCATAATCGCTTGATCGGTTGTTAGATCGACCGAGACGGGTGCAGGATTGCGTAGTGAGCGGCCACGCAACTTCTCTGCCAGGGTATTGACTCGATGCGCGTAATCACGTAATTCAGCTTGTTCACTGCCATAGGTGAGCGGCGGTACGGTCACCTCACGATTGGCCAAGAGAGGTAACCACCAGCCTGCATCTGTCCCTGCGATCAGGTTCCCGCCATAAGCAGGGAAACTATTGACCAAGAATCGTGCCGTTGTTGGCGTATTCACTCGAATCCAGTCGATTGCACGCAAATCGGCTGCTGTGACCATTTGGGTATTGCCACTGATAAGCTGAACATGCCAGGCAGCGCCCCACGCAATTACACCAATCAGAATAGCGCTTGCAAAGGTATAGAAGGCATAACTGGCGATTCCGCTTAACATACCCTGGACACGGCTCTGTACTACCCCAATCGCGTAGCCTGCTAATGGTGCAAGTGGAATATAGAGCGCACTGAATGCGGTTAGATAATCAATCAACCCAGTGCCAGGCAAGCCTACTACCTGTGGGATGACACATAGAATCAGGATGGCGCACCATAACGCAAGTAGCGACATTCGCCATGCTCGTTGCCAGATTGCGATAATCAGCCCAATAAAGGCGCTGAACAGAACGTAGCTCTTGGCATAAAATGGCACAAGTGCTGGTATTGTTGAGTACTGGGCAATTCGCTCTGCCTCCACACCTCCACTGACAAATCCCGACGCGTTTCTTACCAGAAAGCCATTGAGGAGATTCATGATCCATGGTGCGATGATCAGCAAAGCCACGAATCCAACACAGGCGCTGCGTAGTATAAGTGATTGAATAAAGCGGGGATCACGCCGCACAAGCGCTAATGTGACCAGATAGGTCATCAGGAAGCCGATTGCAAAAACCGTAACCAGATAATGGGTTAATACCATCGAGGCTGTCAGGATCGCCGTGAGGAGCAGCGGTTTCCAGAGTACACCAAACCAGTGGCGTAGTTTTGCTGCGTTGGATGTAGCTTCCGTTGGGGCAACTTCTGTTTCAGCGAGCAGCATCCAAGCGACAACCAACCCCACCAGTACTAATTGGCCGGTGAGTTGGGTATAACGGCCCCAATTTACATAATAGCTTGGAATGACTGCAATGAATCCGGTAATAAGTGCGGCCCAGATACCGCCCCATGGGCTACGGCTAAGTACCACGGTAAGGGCAAATGCAAGCGGTATTGCACTTGCGTTAAGCACTTGGCCTGTCCAAATCGTGCTTGAGACAACATCTAGCCCACTGAGCCAATGGAAAAAGGCAACATTCGCATGAAACCCAAAATGATAGGTAAATGTTGTGAGTGGCGCATATGGTTGCCATGAGTGAAAAATGCCACCATGATTAACAATGAGTTGCGCCATCATTGTATGGTGAAATGAATCGCCTAGCAGGCCTGTTGGGAGATCACGCACAATATAGAGGCGGATGAGCAGCGCCGCACCACAGATTCCAAACAGAAGTGGGCTGATGAGCGCAGGAAGTACCGCTATATTGGTGGCCCCTGCCCGCCGATCCACGACTAGCGTGGCAATAAGCCCTGTTAAACAAAGCACCAGGTACGCCCATGTCTGTATCTGCCCCCACGGTAGGCCAATATCTTGCATGATGATCAGAATCACAGGGGGGAGTGCGATGCTTATACCTGGCGCTAATGCAATCCGCATTGGCCAACTGAGTGAGTGACTATTTGGCCAGAGTAGGCGTAAAAGCAACAAACCTGGTGCGAGGTAAAGCCCAGCGATGGCAACGGCAGTGAGTACTACCCGTAAGGGTTGCCGGATAACCCATTCAGCTATTCCTGCGCCGCCGCCAAGAATTGGTGCTAACGCTACAACAAGGGCTACGCTGAACGTAAGCGCAAGCATGGGCCAGCGCTTACTGGTTTGAATTGATCTGGTAATCGACCTCACCGCGCCCACTACTGGCTTTAAAAGCCATTATATCAGGAGAGGCGATTATAAAGTAGTCGTAGGGGGGTGTCAAGAAATAACGGCTCAGCCAGAAGAGTTCTGCTGGCTGAGCATGAACCGAATCTTCTGTTGCAAATTGCCTCGATCTGCAACAGAAGATCCCTAGGTATGGCTTATTCTGGGATTGGTTTATGGCGCTTCTCCGCGCCCAATCACCTCTACCTCAGCCAGGCTTGCGCATACGATACCATCGACACGCCCGCTGACCTGGTTGATTTCAATGCGGATGCTGCGCGCCTTAACATCGGCAAAGTTCACATTCGTACCGAGTACTGATAATGCGCCCGATGTCTGACGGCCAACCTCAACTGTACCAGCTGCATCACTATAGAGAATAACCGTTGTCTGGCCTACCTGCATATCGGTACCAGATTGTTGGCGTGGGTTATAGAGCCGAACGGTACGTACTGATACAGGCACCTGGAAGGTGAGCTTGGCCCACTGATTCGTCGTCTGGCCATTTGCGCTGCGCCAATACCGCCAGACTTCACCCTTCATGACACGTCGATCGGTGAGTCCACTGATATAGTTTTGATCAAGGAATGAGGAGACTGCCAGTGATGCTCCCGGCGCGAGGTTTGTCCACTTCGCATCGGCAGGGTTGGCGGGCACAGGAAGTTGTGAGTGGCCAGCATGACATCCAACACATTGCACTCGTTCGCCAGGCCGCCCAAAGTTCATTCCTGTCACGAACGCTGCACCATTTGCCTGGCCAGGAGGGCCTATGGTAGGAGGCACTGAGCCATCGGCGGAACGCAAGCTCTCAAAGAGTGGTAAGTTCGCTGGTGCATTGGGGTTCATAACAGAACCATCGGCACCAACAGCTAATTGCCCGAGTAAAATCGGCCAATCCAGGTTGGGGAACGAACCTGTGCTTGTGCGCTGGTGATCAAGAAAGAACTGGATCGACTGTGCTGAACCAACAGCTGGTGCATTGACGATATTGGTATCTACAGGTGCATTAAAGTAAACATTTAGGGCATCGAAGATAAAGGTGCCATCGGTATCGTATGGCCCACCTGCTGATGGTGGCAGTAAACTTGGTACTTGGGTCGCATGATCGGCAATAATCGGCGGCACAGGGCGGGCAGCAACTAAGCGGGCACGCAATTCGGCAGTGCCAGGCGCGTCATAGATCAATGTGCGGCCTGAACCATCTGCATTCATCAGATAGAGGCCATAATCTTGGCCAATACCAGCTGCGTATGAGAACACGATCCGACCATCACCATTGACAGCTGGATCTGCTGCATAGGCGCCCTGGAAAATCCCAAATGAGGTTGGATTATTCTGGTTTGCATAATTAATACTTAGCCCAGTAATACCTACCATAGATGTAAACCCATTCGCACCACGACTATAGCGTCGAATGCCACCAAAGCCACCGGCTTCGGTCATGTTGTACATTGGGAAGAAGTTCGCAACAAACTCACCCTGTCGCGTAAATGAACCACCATAGGTATGGTTACGATCCTCCTCGCGGAAGGTGCCTGCCCACATACGCAGGCCAGTCCCATCTGGGTTAATTGCGGCAGCCTGCCATGCATTGCGGAAGAAGGGTTCGGTTTGGCCATTGCGGATTGCGGTCAGGCCATCTTTCTGCTGAAAACCACCTTGTGGATTGGTGACGGTTGAGAAGTCGTTTGTTGGAAAGCGATGATTTCGCCACCAGCGGGCATAGACGATTTGCCCGGTGATTGGGTCAATGACTGGCCGATCGGCACCATTGCGCTCGGCAGTAATGCGATGTAGTCCGGTTCCATTGGCATTAATCACATACAGGTTTGAGGCACGTGTTCCGCTGTATTGCGCATAGGCAGGCCAGCGTGTTGAGGTAAAGACAATTCGGCCATCGGGTAGCCACGCTGGATCAGTATCATCGAATGCTGCTAGCGATCCAGCGGCTGGACCAAACTGGCTCATGTTGGGCCGCGGGTCGGATAGCGTGAGTTGGCGTAACCCGCTCCCATCACGATTGATGATATATAAGCGCCACGCACTAGGGTTGCTTACTGTCCCACGCGAGTAGTTGCCCGATGGTAGGCCAGCAAAGACAATTTTAGTTCCATCGTACGAAACATCCGGGGCATTCACATCAATCAAATGGAACGCATTCGAATTGGGATTCGAGCCATCGATTAAGGTGATCAATGTTCCATTATGATTGATGATCTGGAGTTTCCCTGGCGATGCATTTGTAAAGCGGCTATATGGGCCAACTCCAGGCATACCCTTCGGAGGATCCCAGTAGATGCTGCCCTCATTCATGATTTGGCGTGAGACAAATACAATCGGCGGCAAGATGCCATTTGAAATAGCTGGTAGGTTGACGCTGAAGGTCTGATTTGCACCACGCGCGAGGGGCAATCCAGCGAGTAGCGTGAGCGTAACACCGAGTAATAACAAGATTCGAGAGAAGCGGTGGTAAAAATAGCGCATACTATTGCTCCTGATACTACTTCACAACAAAATGAGGCAGCGGGTCGCAGCGCCATTGGTCGCCCGCGCCTCTATTAGTTCTATCAGGAAAACGCTCTTCTGAACGTGACGATACGCTCTCAAACAAGGAATCTATTATTCTTTGCCTGTTTACGTATGCTTGTAGTATATTTCTAAGGGCCAAATCTGGCGTCCTGACGCTGAACGATATCGTGCCACTCAACCAGGCGTGCTAATTGCAATTCATTCAGCTCAATGATTGGGCGAGCACGACGAATCGTATCTAATGCTGTTTCAAC
>JANLSE010000384.1:0-12769 GCA_031362265.1 Roseiflexaceae bacterium | reverse complement strand
GCGGAGGGTAATAAGCTCGGCCAGATCCTGGTTCGGGTCGTTGCTGCCCGCAGATCCATCGGTGATGATACAGTAGTAGATTTCATGGCCCTCGTCGCTCCAGAGCGCCGCGCTACCAGCCATACTAAACTCTGGGTCATCGGGGTGTGCAAAAATCCCTAGAATACGCATCATTGCCTCGTTGTAGGAACACCACTCTTCTCTTACAGTCTACACCACACGGTGGGGGTTTGTCCAGGGGGATTCTGGGTTTAGGCAAGTGGGTGTTCGGCGACAAGCTCCAGCAAATCCCAGCGATTGCCATACAGATCTTCGAATACTGCAACCATGCCATACTCAGCCTGTGTGGGTTCACGTACAAACCGTACCCCATTGGCGCACATGTCGTGATAATCACGCCAGAAATCATCGGTACGCAGAAACAGAAATACTCTTCCACCTGTTTGGTTACCAATGAAGGGCTGCTGCTCTGGTTTAGAGGCTCTGGCTAAGAGCAGGGTTGCGCCACCACCGCCGGGTGGCGCAACTACCACCCAGCGTTTGTCCTGTTCTGGCTGATAGGTATCCTCAACGAGCGTAAAGTGTAGCTTTTGCGTATAGAACGCAATTGCTTCATCATAATCCCGCACGACCAAGGCGATATGAATGATTGATTGTTTCATAGATCACTCCACACATCAGCAAACGAATGTTTCCTGTTTGCTCCGCGACCTGATTTGGTAGCGACTGTGTGAGCGCTACTCTTGGTCTTATACGTCTAGCAGTTGTAAAATCGACGCCACCACTTGATCGAGTGGGGCAGTCGTGTCGATCTCATGGCCAGCGCGTCGTCTCAATAGTGGCTCAACGGTTTCAAGATACCCTAATATAGCTGCGAGCTCATCGGGATTCTTGCCATATGGATTGTTTGTTCTTGTCTTGAGCCGTTCAATAAGAGTGGTGTGGCTAAAGGATGCGGGCGATTAACCTTTGGAGCTCAGTGGAGATCGATCTCCCACTAACCAGATATGGCCAAAGGGATCGCGGAAGCCACCTTGCCGATGGATGCCCCAGGGCATTTCGTGATTGCGAATCGAGTCGAAGGTACCATCTGCACCAGCGTCCACCGCCCGCTCAATAAAAGCATCCGGGTTGTCGCAGAATACTTCAATACGTACAGAGGGCATGCCTAATACTGCGGGGCTTTGCCAGCCATTGTTGGCCGGTTCGCCAACAAATAGTGGCGCACCTGCAATCTCTAGCCCAACTACGGACCCCAAGTTCCAAAGTTCGGTTGCCCCTAATGCACGTTTGTACCACTCGACAGCGGTTGGGGCATTGGTAACGGCTAGCATAACCGAGATTGAGATGTTGTCGGATTGATTCATAAGGTTAGTCTCCTACGATTTGAATACTGTATTGGCAATCCATAGGCTCTGCTGCTCAAGCTGCTCCCATTCGTTATAGGTTCGGCCCCAAAAGCGTTGTGTAGGCTGATAGTCTGGGCGTATGCGTTCTTCGAAAGCACCAGCCAATGTGACCAAAATGCGGAAGCGTATGGCGTCGGCGAGTAGATCGCGCTCAACCTGACTCATCGTGCGGTATGTACAATAACCATCGATTATGGCATTGATGACTGCTCTATTCAGTTTGTCATTGAATGATTGAACACACGAACTCAAGAGTAGGCCAAGATCGGTAACGGCTGCACCTCGGCCAGCGGCCTCCCAATCAACAAAGACATGCCCATTTGTTGGTGTGACGATAAGATTGCCAAGATGGCAATCACCGTGAATGATCGTCTGTTGGCACTTGTCAAAACGCGACACTTGCTGGATACGCGCCATCAAGTGTGCATATTCTTCCTGAAGGTGTGCTGGCAGATTGCCCTGAATATCAGTAAGCCATCCAGATGCTGCGGCTAATTCTGATGCTGGCTGGAGTCCTAGTCGGTTGAATAGCTCGCCATTCATGGTTCGTAGATCAAGCGAATGTAGTTTCGCCAATAGTGCGCCAGCCTGATACAGCAACTGCAGGTCGGGTTGCGTCGAAGTGTCCGTTTGCGTTGTTGTGGAACTAGCGGGTTGCCATTCTTGGATCGGCAATCCAAGATAGGTTGTTATTAAGATCTGCCAGTGATCGATTCGAAACGTCAACATACCATCTATAGTGCATACAATACGTTCAGCTGGATACTGCTGATATTCAAGAAACGCAAGAATATCTGCAAGAGCCAGAGCTTGATCGCGATTTGATGGAGGGTCGGGCGTGGGATAGACACGCATGATCCAATCGGGTGCAAGCTCTCGCTGAACCTGAAACACATACTTCTCGCCATGCGTTAACTGCACAAGTTGAACTGGCCCTGCATGAAACGCCTGCTGCAACACTTGCAAGAGTAAGGTTTTCATGCAGAGTTGCCCTTTCAACCGTCGATGTTGCGCTCATATTCAAACAATAAGAAGTCTTCGACCAAACCTGGTACATTTGGAACTCCTGTTTCGCCTATTTTGCGATAACCCATCTTCTCATAGAGATGATGGTTGCGATAACTACGATGCGGTGTGTGCAACGACCAATGCTCTATCTGCGGAAAGCGCTGCTCTAAGAGGTTCAACGCTTGCTGACCATACCCACGCCCTTGGTGGGCTGGATCAATAAAGAATACGTGCAGGTAGGCTTGCCGATTGCCTTGATCCTCAACAAGCATTCCACCAATGATTTGTTGAGCATCTCGTATCGCAAGATAGATATGATCAGTAATTCGCGATTGGTGCCAGTTCGCATCGCCTATGCCATCCGGGCCTCGGCCATACATGGCAACATCCTCTGCAAAGGCAGCAGCATGTGCCAACATGAGCATATCAACATCAGCTGGTGTCGCTGTTGTAAGCTGCAATTGACCCATTAAGATACCTCTTCCAATCGTATGCTCTTGGCTTCCACAGAGGATCTTATGCCACGTTCACATGCACATCCGCGCCAATCAGCTCTGCAACCAATACGCGTAGACGATAGTCGCCTCTTGGCACTGCGCCGCCGGTATTGAGTTGGATGCGGTTAACAAATAATGCTGAATCACTCGGAATGTTGGATTGCGTGTCGAGCTGCGGTTGGCGCACGCCATCACGGCTCCATTCTTCACGGTACGATTGCCCAGCAGCGCCTGCAATACGCACCTCATACTCTATCGCGCTGATTCCATAGCTGAATGCGCTGGCGGGGCCAACCCGCAATGTGCCAGTAATGCCATAGAATAGGATGGATGCTGGTGCGCCAGCGGCGGTAATGAGTGGCAGGGCAACCTGGTATAGCACACCAAGTGGCGCGAGCGAATTGCTGGCTGGTTGAGGATTCCATACGCCCTGCAATGCCATGAGGCTGGGTTGTTCTTCGGCAAAGCCAATACTATTCCCAAAAAGGATCGGGATGCTGGCGAGCAGACGGCGGCGAGTATGGTTCATCGGGCCCTCTGGCGAGCTACAACTGCGATCACGACACAGAACAATCCAATCCAGAGTATGGCAGCAGAGTATTGCTCACTATGGCCTGCCGTGTTAGGGAGGTTGGCCGGAGAACTGCCAGCACTGGCTACAATCGTGGTTGCGGTTGATTCAATCGCAACGGATGCCTCGGTTTGGGCAGTTGCGGTAGTGCTTGTATCCACAAGGATTTCGGTTGGTGTGTCGATTGGCACATCAGTAGGTTTACGCTGTGGCTGTTCTGCTCGCTGTGTAGCGGTGGGGCGGGTATCCGCCACGCTAACAATACGAATACGGACATCGGCCTGGCGTGGAGCCTCTACCGCATTACCAAACTCATCACGTACATCGACGCCGCTGATACGATTGACGACTAGGTTATCAATTGGTGCCAGTATCGCGAAGGTTGTGGTGGCAGTGATAACTTGCCCCGGCCGTAAACGTGCGATTCCCAATGCGCCAATCAGGTTATCCCAGCGTAATAATCCAATCGTTGGATCATGGCGATTCGGTGGTGGTGATGATTCAATAAAGCGTAGGTAGGTCGGGTCGAAGGTGTCCTCAATCGGAACACTAACAAGATCGGCGGAGCCATCGTTACGAACGGTGATAACAAAGGTAACGGCAGGCGCGTCAGCGCGAATGATCTGCTCAGGTAGGGTCTTTTCGATGAAAACACGTCCGCCTGTGACGTTCCCACCATCACCACCCTCGATCGGTACGCCGCCCTCGCCGCCACTACCAACCGCCGCTTCGACACGGGCGCGATTGATAACATTGTCGCTGATGCCGATGGCGCGGAATACAGTAGTAACAAGAAATTCGTCACCTGGGCGCAAATCGCCGAATCCAGGTAGATCGGTCAGATCAGCCCAATCAAGCCGACCAGCGGCAGTGGTATCCGGAGCAGGTAGGAATTGCGCAAGGGTTGGTTGTAAGACGGCCGGGTCATATTCGTCTATCAGTGGTAATGTGGTGACAGTGACCAAGCCGGTATTGCGAATACGAATTGTGAAAGTGAGATACTGGCCAACCTGAATCAGATCACTGCCAACCAGTGTTTTGGTGATTTCCAGCCGGAGTGCCGCACTTTGCTGTGGCACAGGGTTTGCTTTGGGAACAAGTGTTGGGCTTGGTTTTGCTGTTGCGCTTGCCACCTCAGGTGTTGCAATCGTGATAGCTGTAGCGGTTGGTTGAACTGCGGTGGTTGGTTGAACTGCGGTGGTTGGCTGGATTGTTGTTGTGAGGGTTGGGCGCGTATCCTGGGCGCTGGTAGCTGTAGGGAGCAGTTGAGAGATCGCGAAAACCAGCACCACGAATACTAGAAACAGGAATGCTTGTGAGCGCCTTGAGTCGTGTGGTTTGAGTATATGCATGCGGTCACCTTCTTAACGGCCCAAGCAGCACATGCTGTACCAATATCGGCCTCATAATCGCTGGTGATCACTGCAAATTGTACCATGCATACTCTCAGAATAGTGAATGACACTGTGGTTGATAAGGCATGAGTATTTTCGCATGCAGATTCGAAGAGTGTATGAATACCCGGTGAAGAGTTGGCAGCAAGATAGAAGCAGTTTGTGAGAGTTGTATGGGTTTGTGAGCGAGAAACTGATCTGATGATAAGGCTGATGTTGCTCTGGTCATGGTAATCAGGAATTTATCATGGCCCAAGCTTGCCGAAGGATGACTCGGAGGCGGCCACGCTTAAGGCGGCGCAGTGCGGTATTTGGTAGGAACCAGCCAGCCTTTATAATCTGCTCGTCAGCGTTGAGCCGTAATGTACTAGCGGTTACGAGTACGAGATAGTAATTGACCTGTTTGCGCAGTACCTGGCCCTGTTTGACAATTTTATAGCTGACAGATCTAATTGGCTGCCCAATCGTACCTTCTAGCCCGGTCTCCTCGGTTACCTCACGCGCCAGTGCGGCAGATTCCTCCTCGCCAGGAATGAGCTTGCCCTTGGGTAGCGTCCAGTATCCGCCGCGCTTCTTGATTAAAAGAATCACCAGTCGCCCGCGATCATCCACACGATAGATCACGCCACCGACGGCTAAGACGACTGGTAGTTTGTCGGCTGGCCCTGTCACGCTAACGAGCCACTGTAGCAGAGCGGGCAATATTGGCAAACCCGGCGAAGAAGCGTTGCCAGCGTGGCTCAGCAGCATCCCAGAGATCTTCAGGGTGTGATTGAACGCCTGCTACAAATGAATCGCCAGTGCCCTCAACCGCTTCAATCACCCCATCGGGCGCATATGCAACAACGCGTAGGCCCGGAGCAACGTCGCGGAGTGCCTGATGATGAAAGGTATTCACTGGGATTTCGATTGTACCAAGTTGTTCAGCCAACCAGGATTCACGCTCAATTGTTATTGAATGCGGCATAAGCATACGCCCTTCGGCATTCCGTGACGCATAGTGATCGAGTGCGCCTGGTAGTTCAGAGGGAATATCCTGGTACAGTGTGCCACCCATGGCTACATTGAGCAATTGGATGCCACGACAGATCCCCAGAAGTGGCATACCATCTGCTAGGGCGCGTTGCGCCAAGGCAAGTTCCACTTGATCACGTAGTGGATCGGGGGTGCCACAGGCTGCAATCATCGCTGCCCCGTAGCATGCTGGGTCGACATCCCCGCCGCCATGGAAGAGGAGCGCATCGCAGCGTGTATACAACGCATCCAGCACGGCCTGATCCTCGCTGAGATGGATGAGCAATGGGATTCCACCACCTGCCTCGACCGCCCGCAGATAGGATGTGCTGACACCAGCAACAATCCCGCCCGATTTGCGCTCATAATTGGCGCCAACAACCCCGATGATTGGCCGTAGATTGGTAACCGACATAATCTCCTCACAGTAATTGCTACATTGTTGCGCAGTATAGCATGCCCAACCTAAGAATGCACTCATGTTTGCTTATTTGACAAGTATACCGTCCAGACGGTATACTAAATGATATGAAGAAACAGGCAATAGCACAGGCAACCCGGCAGCGCCTATTAGTTGCTGCTGCACAGATTATTCAGGCACAGGGAACAGAATCCTTGACGCTAGAGGCGGTTGCCCTCGTGGCGGGAGTGAGCAAAGGCGGGCTCCTGTATCATTTTCCGAATAAGGCGGCACTGATCACAGGTATGATCGAGGGATTGCTGCATGCTTTTGGTCTGGCGATCGAGCAAGAGCTCATGCTGGTGGAAGGGCCTGTTGCTGGGCGCTGGTTACGAGCGTATCTGCGGGCTACATTCACACCTGCCGGGCAACAGCTTGAACTGACGGCTGGCCTGTTAGCGGCGGTCGCGGCGGATCCAGCACTGCTCGAACCATTGCGTGCGCGTTATGAGCTGTGGCAGCAACTAGTGGTTGCGGATGGTCTTGACCCAACGCTAGCGACCATTATTCGGCTGGCGCTGGATGGCTTATGGATGGCAGATTTACTCGGGTTAGCTGCGCCAATTGGCGCACAGCGGGATTTAGTGAAGACACTCCTGCTGCGTTTGGCTAGTACTACGCATATGCAAGGGGAACTCATATGAATCCGGTTGTACAACTTAATCCAATGGTTCAACTGTTTATTGCGATTTTGACCGAGATTATTGCAACCACATCGCTCAAATATTCAGAAGGTTTTACACGGCTTGGCCCGAGTGTGGTGGTAGTGGTTGGTTATGGCATTTCGTTTTATATGTTCGCGCTGAGCATGAAGCATATTCCACTTGGGGTCGGGTATGCGATTTGGTCGGGTGTAGGGATCGTTGGAACAGCAGCGATCGGCTACGCATTCTGGCAAGAGGTGCTTACCTTGCCACGCCTGGTCGGCATGGGGCTGATTATTGTCGGGGTTGTTGTGTTGAATATGTTTGGCACCACGTACTAGGTGTAGCCCTGCCAAAAGTGAACGACGCGAGGTGGAAATACTCCTCGCGTCGTCGAGCCTGTTCAGCGAATCTGGGCTACCGCAGTGCGTATGTGACCTGCACATTGATGCTTACGGTCTGCTCGCCGGCCTGGATTGGCACACTACCATCGGCTGCAATTGCTGCGCGCTCCATTGGCATAGCAAGTGGTATGGCCGATCCGACATTCTCGGTGATAATCAGTACGTCACCGACACTGGCATTGCCAGCACGCGCTAGTAGTTCTGCTTTTGCCTTGGCATCACCCATGGCGGCAACACGAGCCTGATCCTCAGCGGCGCGCGGGTTATCGACAGCAAAGCTGATCCCGGTGATTGAATTAGCCCCAGCCTGTACAACCTGGTCGAGCAATGTGCCCGCTTTGTCGATCGCATGAATTTTGACGGTGACACTATTGATCACACGGTAGCCAGTTATCTGGCGGCCATCTGTGCCATAGGTGGGGAAGATATTAAATCCACTGGTCTGCATGTCTTTGGCATCAACACCTAATTCATCTAGTTTCCGCTGAATTGCTGCCGCCTGTTGATTGTTCTGCGCCAGGGCATCTTTTGCTGTCTTGCCTTCGGTATCGACACCAATCTGGATCATGGCGGTATCTGGGCGTACCTTAATATCGCCGCGCCCGACGACAGTGATATTGCGGCTGGTTGTAGTTACTGGCGTTTGCTGTGCAAATGTTGGGCGAGCGGCAACCACCGCCAGAGCGATAATTGTGATAGCGGCGACGATTGCGCCGGTGAGTTTCCAGTTGTTGCGGTTCATTATTGGCCTCCTAAGGGCTGGTTATTCTATTCAACACTATGGAAGACGTAGAGACAGTGGATAAAGTTCCATGCTCGATCTTATAAACAACGAAGGATGCGTGACCGCTTATGACAGCGTGCCGCGCATCCTTCGTTGTCGCTGAGTAGGAATGCCTTTAGAGGCAGTAGAGCTCCCCATACTTGGAACGGAGGTAGCGAATATATGGCTCAACCTGCATTGGGCCACCGGTTACCCGTTCGATTAGCTCGGCGGCTGGGTACTTGGAGCCATGCTGGTAGATATTCTCGCGCAGCCAACTGTGCAGTGTTGCAAATTCGCCGCGCCCAATCTCGGCTGTGATCGTGGGATGGGCTGCAATTGCTTGGTTAAAGAATTGAGCGCTAAGGATATTGCCAAGTGTATAACCCTGGAATGATCCACCAATAAACCCTGCATACCAATGGACATCCTGCAGCACGCCGTCACGATCACTTGGTGGGGTAATGCCAATATCCTGGGTGTAACGTGTACGCCAGACTTCGGCAAGATCCTTGACCGCTAATGAGCCTTCCAGCAATGCCAACTCGAGATCAAAGCGAATGATCACATGCAGATTATAGGTGACTTCATCGGCATCAACCCGAATAAGTGAGCGCTGCACTTTATTGATTGCGCGATAGAAGCTATCGAGTGAAACTGCCCCAAGCTGGCCTGGGAATTCAGCCTGTAACTGTGGGTAGAAGTGCTCCCAGAACGGGCGGCTGCGACCAACCAGATTTTCCCATAGCCGTGATTGGCTTTCATGGACACCAGCCGATGTGCCGCCTTGTAGTGGTGTGGCTTCATATGTGTTGAGGCAGCCTTGCTCATACATCGCATGGCCTGCCTCGTGCATGGTGCTACACAGTCCATCGGCAAGATCATGTTCATTTACGCGGGTCGTGATACGAACATCGCCAATTGAGAAGGTCGTACAGAACGGATGCAGTGTTTTGTCCTGGCGGCCCCGTTCGAAATCGTAGCCAAACGCGCGCACAACTCGCTCGCCAAACGCTAATTGCTGAGCTTCGGGGTACTGAAACCGAAGGCACGAATCATCAGCTGGCGTTTGAGCCGTAATCGCTTGCACAATCGGCACAAGTTGCTCACGCAATTGGCTGAATACTGCGCGAACACTGGCAGCTTTCATGCCATAATCGGACATATCGATCAATGGATCGGCGATATGTGAGTAACCTGGGTAGCACTCAGCAATCTGGCGACTAAGATCGAGAGTCTTCTCAAGAATAGGCACCATTGACGCGAAATCGTTTGCGGGCCGTGCTTTGGCCCATGCCTCATATGAGGCTGCGCTATGTTCATAGAATGATGAAATCAACGCCGATGGAATCTTGGTCATTCGCTCATAATTACGGCGCGCAGCGCGAATGAGGGCTGCGTCATCACTATCGCCAGTAGCGATTGGTTGTAGCTCATCGAGGAGTTTCCCGATTTCTGGGTCAGTTGCTTTCTGATGTGCAACCCGCCCAACCGTCGCCATCTGGCGCCCACGAGCTGGCCCACCACCGCGTGGCATGTAGGTGGTCTGGTCCCAACCAAGTATCGCATTTACTGAGCCAAGATCTGCTACCTCGCTGAGGCGCGTCTTCAAATCATCAAGTTTCGTTTGCATACTAACTCCCGATCATAGTTACGATTAACCGCGCTTCTCGGCTACTGTTTTTGCCTGGAGGAACAGTAGCAAATAATCTGGGCCTCCCGTTTTGGAATCGGTGCCAGACATATTGAAGCCGCCGAATGGGTGCGCTCCAACCATCGCACCGGTGATTTTACGATTGAGGTAGAGGTTGCCCACGTGGAAATCCTGCCGCACGCGGGTCAAGCGCTCGGGGCGTTGTGAATAGAGCCCACCAGTTAGCCCATAATCGGTATTATTGGCAATACTCAGTGCTTCCTCAAAGTCACCTGCTTTAACAAATGAGAGTACCGGGCCGAAAATCTCTTCTTGTGAGAGCCGTGAGACGGCTGGGATATCGGCAAAAATCGTTGGTGGAACGAAATAGCCACTGCCAGGAGCACCTATCTCACCACCAAGCACAAGCCGTCCATCCTGTTTGCCAACTTCAATATATTCCGCGATTTTAGCCTGTGAACGGCTATCGATCACTGCACCCATGAAGGTTGTACGCTGGCTTGGATCGCCAACACTGAGCGTCCCCGCGCGCTCTACCACTCGGTCGATTAGTTCATCGTAGATTGGCGCAACAGCCACAACACGTGAACAAGCCGAACATTTCTGCCCTTGGTAGCCAAATGCAGAGGCCACGATCCCCTCGGCCGCAGCCGCGAGATCGGCAGTTTCATCAACGATAATCGTATCTTTGCCGCCCATTTCGAGCACGGTGCGCTTGAGCCATTTCTGGCCAGGGTGAACTTTCGCGGCGCGCTCGAAAATGCGGATTCCCACTTCCATCGAGCCAGTAAAGGCAATGAAGCGTGTCAGTGGGTGATCAACAAGTGCATCACCAACACTCCCACCGGGGCCGGGTAAGAAATTGACAACGCCAGTAGGGAGGCCGACGGTCTGTAGAATTTCCATGAATTTTGCGGCAATGATTGGCGATGTTGAGGCAGGCTTCAATACCATAGTATTCCCGGCCACGACTGGTGCCATCACCAAACCAACCATGATCGCGAGTGGGAAGTTCCACGGTGGAATCGCCACACCAGTGCCAAGCGGAATATAGCGCAACTGGTCGTCCTCACCAGGCATTGGGTAGGTCTTCTGTGGCTGATCCAGGCGCAACATTTCGCGCGCATAGTACTCACAGAAATCGATCGCCTCAGCGACATCGCCATCGGCCTCGGCCCAACTCTTACTCACCTCATAGATAATCCAGGCACAGAGTTCGAATTTGCGGCGGCGGATCTCCTCGGAAACCTTGATCAGGAATGCGACCCGATCTACGACAGGCACTTTGCGCCAGCTCTCAAATGCTGCATAGGCATTGCGGATCGCCTGATCGGCCATGGCTGGCGTGGCGCTGGCGGTATAGCCAACAATTTCGTCTGGCGCGGCAGGGTTGAGCGATGTAATGGCTTGTTCGGTAGAAATCCGCTCGCCACCAATCAGGATTGGATAGGTTGTTCCAAATTGTGCGCGCACAGTACGAAGTGCAGCTTCCATTGCCGCTTGCTGGGTCGTATCACTAAAATCAGTGAATGGTTCATTACGATATTCAGGTAGCATCATTGCATCAACCTCGTTCATAGGGCCGCACCAACTGCAGCCGCGAATGTGGCTTCATTATAGCATTCCTCACTCGCCTGCCATGCTCATGATTCGCGCCCATTGCTGTGGATTAACTGGCATAACCGAGAGGCGTGCCTGTCGTACCAGTGCAAAATCTGCAAAAAAGGTATCGGCTTTGACAGCAGCAAGTTCAACCGGGTTTGGCAACGCTCGCAATGGTCGAATATCAAAAACAACCAGTTTTGGGTCATTCAGTTGTGGATCCGGGTAGGCAGTGCTGGTTATTTCGGCAAGACCAACAGCCCGGCGCTCATCGCCTGTATGGTATATCAATGCGAGATCACCCGGCTGTACTTCACGCATAAATTTCAGTGCGGCATTATTTGCCACGCCATCCCATACCGTGCTACCATCACGAACAAGATCACTAAATGAATAGGCTTCAGGCTCGGATTTGAGCAGCCAGAATCTGGTACCACGCATAGTTGTCCGTCGCTTTCTAGATTAAGACCAAGTGGCAAATTATAGCATGGCGGGTTGTACGCTAAACCAGACTGTTTAACGATAGTTGTCTTGGAGTAGACAAAAACCTTTACCCAAGGAGGCAGTCAAGCGCTTGATTCGGTAGATACTTGCGGGTTTCCACAACCTTTGAGCAGTGATATGCCGAATTGGTTCTTGCGCTTCTCTTCGCCATGTGATTAGATTGTTTTACATTATTTACAACCCAATCTGACGGAACACCCCTGACTCGGCTTCCGGACGATTTACGGTCTATGATTATCTCAATCGCTTCCCAAAAGGGCGGCACCGGCAAAACCACCACCTCAATATCCCTTGCAGCAGGCATGGCGTGGCTGGGAAAACGAGTACTCCTCATTGATACAGATAGTCAAGCCAATGCATCCAAAGTATTACTCCCCCAAAGACCACCGCGAAGCTCGCCTCAAAGGCCAATTGGATATACTCAAGAGCCAGTACGATTATGTGGTCATTGACTGCCCGCCAGCACTCTCGTGGCTGACACTGAACGCTTTTACGGCCTCTGATGGCATGATCTTGCGCATCTCGTCGATCGACAGCGGTTTCGCCAGGGCTGGTATTGCTTGATAGCTATCCAAAAATGATAAGCGTTTTGACAACACTTGCATCTGCTCGCCTTCCACGCGAATGGTAATCTTGTCTTTGGGCTTAATGCCTAGACGCTCCCTCACTTCGTGTGGAAGGGTAATCTGTCCCTTGGGACTGACGCTACTTTCATAGTCTTTATGGTCGAGTACAACTTGCATATATTCAGTTGTACTATACCGCTTAGAGTACGTCAATATGAACCTTGCGTGATTTAAGAATAACCAATTCTATAGACCAAGCCCAGCAAACGTATGCCCTCC
>JANLSE010000367.1:0-2677 GCA_031362265.1 Roseiflexaceae bacterium | reverse complement strand
GCCTGCCCTGAGACTTCGGCGTGAGACTTCGGCGTGAGCGCAGTCGAACGCGCAGCTGAAGGGAACCTTGTCAGAACCGCAGAACCACGCCCAGCATCCCAATATCGTACAGGCGAACCTTGTGTTCGCCGGCCAAGAACGGAGTGCCCTTTGGGTGTAACGATGCGATATGGTACCATGGGAAACCCAGTTGCAGCGTAGCATAAGGAAGCCTGATGACACCACCACCTATCACTATTACGGTCGCCCAGCGCGAAGATGAAGATATTCTGTGGGTCATGCTGTTCTTTGCGGCTCACATGGAAAAGGACGGGGCGACAGCGTTGGATGCTGGGAAATATCATCCATATCTACAGCGCTATGTGGCTAGTTGGGGCAAGCCAGGTGATTATGGCGTGATTGCCTTTTTGGATTCGCACCCAATTGGAGCGGTATGGTCGCGGGTGCTCCAGGATGACGAAGAGACCCCGCGCTATTTCGATCAGCAAACCCCGGAATTAGCGGTGGCGGTGCTACCTGGGTATCTTGGCCAGGGCATAGGAACTCAACTCTTGAATACATTTCTGATTGGAGCCAGACAACGCTACCCAGCTGTCGGGCTGACTGTGCGGGCAGATAATCCTGCCTATCGGCTCTATCAGCGGCTCGGATTTCAGACAAGCACCGAAATTGTTAATCGGGTTGGCACACGTTCATTCGCGATGGTCATAGATTTTCGCCATGTTGCAGGAGATACTCATGGCTGAAGTGCCGATTGTAGAACAACGACGCCTACTCGAAGTCATGGCTGCCAGCGATGCAGGCACTGGGTTAATGCATGAGGGCTTCGACGCCAACGACTCAAACAGCTTTACACGCCCATGGTTTGCATGGGCCAATGCAATGTATGCAGAACTAGCACTGCTTGTTTGCGGCTATCGTGTTCCGGGTAGCCCGCTTGACCGCGAGGCATTCCTACGCAAAGCGTAGCGCAACCTAGTGCCAATATAAACAAATGCTCCTGGAATACATCCCAGGAGCATTTGGCGCTGAAGGGCCAACACATGCAATTCCGCTAGAGTACACTCTGTGCATTACAACAGGGTGTACTCTAGCTACCAGCCGCAATAAAAGTCTACTGTGCCGCTTCGATCAATGCGACCACTCAAGCCGCACGAACCACGCCTCTGGCGACATTCCAACCTGGCAGCGGCCAATCGATGTGCGCCTCCTCCAACGCATCCACAATGACGCGCACAGCACGACAGAGTGCGATGTAATCATGCTGGCTTGGGGTATCCCCCAAAAGTGCGTGCAACGCCTCACTCACCTGGTCGAGTTGGCAATCCGTCTGAAGATCTGCGAAGGTCATAACCCACCTATTATTACAGAACCGTTACAGTTTTCAAGACAGAATAATACCGCATTTTGGAGAACATCTGATCACAATATGGCTACCAAATCGCGATCAAATTGGTAACAACTACGTATGTTCTTAGTAAACAGCCTATTTTTTAATAGCTTTTTAATAGTATGGTGTCAAAAATCAATTGAGATAGCATGAATCAGAGTGGGAGCAGGCGATCGGCGTAAACATTGAGCTAGCCGTGAAGCCACGCAAACAGTAGATCCTTATGGGCTCATCCTACTATGCAAGCTAATATGTCTATCTTATATGCAGGAAGGAAGCCTGTGGTATCACTCATGTGATACAAAACGTATTGCGGATAATAAGCGAAGCACGTGATAGCCCCAAGCGCCACCAAGAAGACATAAAAATACCCCTACTGGCAATAAGCCAATAGGGGCGATATACGCATTGCTGTAAGCGGTCAGGGCTCACCACACGTGGCGCACACCCTGATAGTACACGGTGTGTATTACCAATTAGGAACTGTTATGCAAAAGCACGGCGTGTATAAGCAAACCCCGTGTTCGCCTGCACTACCCATCTTGCCACACAACGCGGCCATCACAGTGCGGGCGAACACCCGCTGCGTGACACGCCAGCGTCGGTGGCAAGATGAAAGCGGCGTGGTATCGCCCCTACGTTCGTTGGATCGCGATGCTCACGCGGCCTTGCCACAACCCTCACTCTATCCGCAGCCGTGGCCTGACCGTAGGTGGTAGATAGGCCAGCGCCATCAAATCAGGGTCAAGGGATGAAATCCCTGCCGTGGGGAGGCCGGGGCGGACGGAACCGCCCTGGCAAATTGAAAAGCCACAGGGTATGGGCAAGAGCAGGAGTTTGGGGCAGCACAATACCCCAAAACTTATATACGAATGAACAGTGCCGCACAGTTCCAATCATCAAATGCTTCGGCCAGGCATTGCATCTTGGTATACCAATACGTTTTGTCTGCTCCGTCCAGCCGATCTTGTAGCGTATTCAGGAGCCAGTCCATAATGGAATACTGATAATCTGTAACGAAGGCTTCCCAGGAATAGCCAAGCACTCCATGAGTTTGTAACCCCTGATGATAGCGTGCAAGCAGCTATCCTTCATGCTCTGCTCGTTGGGCGCGTGTCCAGAAGGTTGCAATAAGATTGACGACATCTCCCGTACCACGATAAACTTCTGGGCACTGCCAGTCGATCAGATAGGTCGATTCGTTCTGCCCTGAGCGCGGACAGAGGAAGTTGGAAAAGTAGGCATCGCCATGAGTCAGGGTTAATTGGCAAGCCTTGGATAGGTATA
>JANLSE010000353.1:0-2991 GCA_031362265.1 Roseiflexaceae bacterium | reverse complement strand
CCGGAGGTTTTGGCACACGCAGTGCAGCCTGAGTGATGATACGCTCTTCAATTGCCAATCGCCGACCAATTGGGATAGCTATTGGTGGCATGGATGTGAAATGGGTAGCTATACCCAGTAGCTGTGCTAGTTCAACACGCTGTGCAGGGTAGATTGCCAGGCAATCCTCAAGCATTGCTCCTTGATCGAGCCGCTCGAGGCAATCCTGTATGATATCAGCGAAATTGTCGTCCATAGTACCTACAGTACGCCTTCAAGTAATCGGCCAAGGGTTCGTAATGCGCGAAGCTGAAGCTGCCGGATCGCAGTTTCGCTTTTGTTGAGGCTTTGAGCAATTTCAGCGGGTTTTTGGCCACCAATGAAGCGTAATACCACCACTTGGCGTTGCTCATCGGTGAGTTGAACGATCGCATCGTGGAGTGCTGCGTTTTCGAGCCGGGTCGCGACGGTCGCTGAGGGGTCGTCTGGAGCCTCAAGGGCTTCGTCTGTATCCCCTAAATGTTCGGTGCGCCCTGTATGCCGAAAGCTATTGATTGCCAGGTTATGCGCAATTCGATAGAGCCATGCTTTGAGTGGCGCACCGGTATAGGTGTACTCACCAATCTTCTCGATCAGACGCAAATAGGTCTCGGCCACAATATCTTCGGCAAGATGGTGATCAAGCGTGAGGTGATAGACATAACTATATAGCGCATCACCATAGCGTGCGAATGCTTCGCGATATGCATCTTCATCGTGGATCTTGAGCCGCTCTACTAACTCTGCATCGGTCACGACTGCCTCATAGTGCTGGCGGAACTACTCATGGGTTGGTATTTGCAGCATTGCGATTCTCCCTTGAGTATATAACACTCAAGCCCTCAGGTTGTGATGGGTATGTAGCAACAGCTTCAACGCGTGCTATACTTGCGCTTCCGCAGCTACGATCGATACTAGGATAGCGCTATGACAATACTGGTTGTTGGAGATGCGAACGCTGATTTGACTGCTTTGATTTCACATTTCCCACGTGAGGGTGATGATAGCTTGGTGCATGCACTCAGCTGGGGGAGTGGTGGATCTGCAACGAATACCGCTGTGGCGTTGGCACGGCTTGGTATGCCAACACGGCTGATGGCGCGTGTCGGTACCGATCCAATGGCGCAGATCGCATTACGTGCGGCAACACAAGCAGGTGTCGATCTGCGTGATATTCAGATTGACGAGCAGTTGGCGACGGGCCTGTGTTATGCGGCTATATCGCCGAATGGTGAACGGAGCTTCTTCTCATATCGTGGTGCGAATGTTGCACTTGGCCAGCCTGAGTTTGATAGTGTGTTGCCATCGATCGACTGGTTACATATTGGTGGCCATGCACTTATTGAACAGACACAACGTGAGACGGTTTTGGCGATTATTGCTGCGGCAATTGAACGACAGATTCCTCTATCGCTCGACCTGTGTTTACCACTTATTCGTACACAACGCGAACATTTGATCAAACTTCTTCCAGCGCTCACAGTGCTCTTTGCCAATGACACGGAACTGAGCCTACTGGCACTTGGGGATTTACCGGATGTGGCAGAAGTGAAGCCAGTTTCATGGTACACTGCGCGCATTCGGGCACAGGCGACAATGGTGGCTGGCACGATTGTCGGCAAATGTGGCGCGCTGGGCTGCGTGATCGATACTGGCAATACTCAGATTGTTCCCGGCTTTAATGTACATGTTGCTGATACAAATGGTTGCGGCGATGCGTTTGTAGCAGGCTTCCTGATGGCACAATTGGCGGGCGCACCGGTTGAACTCTGCGGGCAGATCGGGAATGCATGTGGCGCTCTGGCTGCAAGCCGCCCAGGAGCAGCTGAATCACTCCCAAGCCTTGTGGAGTTGCGTGCATTTCTGAAGGATATCCCTGAGCGCATAGCGCATAGCGCATAGCGCATAACGTTGGAACGTTGGAGCGTTGGAACGTATAGGCAAACCTTTGCGCTCTTGCGTTGTTGCGCTTTTGCGTTCTTGCTCATGGCCCGCGTAGTGAAATCTCGGTTGTGGTTTCGCCCTGGCTGGTACGGCTGGTGTAGGGGAGGCCAAGACTTTTGATAAGGCGGTGGATGGCTTCGTTTTCAACGAGTGAGAAGGCGCGCAGGGTTGTATGGCCGCGCACAAGTGCTACCTGAACGATTAGATCGAATAGAATAGTACCAATACCTTCACCTTGGTAGTCGTCGCGTACAGTGATTGCGCTTTCGGCTACTGTTGGCTCTTTGGGGTCAACCGCGAGGCGTGCAACGGCAACGGCCTGTTCCGTATCTTGTTCTGTTATGGTGGCAATCAGTGCATCGGCCCAGAGTGGGTCGAGATCGGCGAGGCGGGTAGCTTCGCGCTGAATCAGTTCGTCGGGGTGATTGGGCAATGAAAGGTGGAAGCGTAGTCGGCGTGTTTCATCCGAGATCTTGTGAAAAAGGTCGATCAGCAGGTGCGCATCTGCTGCCTGAATATGGCGCACACAAACAACCCGACCGCGCGTTGAGGTGATTGTTGTGCTGCCAAAGCCATGTGGGAACGGGAGTGTCATGCTCTGTCCTACTTGTTCATCTACTAGAATTATAGCATTGAATTTGCCGATGTTCTTGATAAGGGAATCATGATGAAGAGCTATCAACTGGCTTTGATTGGTTTTGGCGCAGCGGGTCAAGGGCTTGCACGCATTCTGAGTGAACGTGCAGATTGGTTACGTGAGCAGCGCGGGGCCGATATACGAATCACTGCTGTTTGCACACGTAGCCGTGGAACTGTGCATAACCCGGCTGGACTAGATCCGGCGGCATTACTGGCAGCGATTGCCCAACCGGGAGGATTCCAGAATCATCCTGACCGTATTGATTGGGATGCTGCTGCAACTGTGGCGCATGCCAATGCCAATGTACTTGTCGAAGTTTCGCCTACCGATCTCACAACTGCTGAGCCGGCTACGAGCTTGATCCGTGCTGCAATTGGCCGCGGCATGCA
>JANLSE010000310.1:0-2257 GCA_031362265.1 Roseiflexaceae bacterium | reverse complement strand
GTGCCTCTGTGGTGACTATTATTCATGCCGCGTTTGCCATATGCCCATGCTCTTTGTTATCATGACAGTAGATTTTACTGTTTTATCAAAGGATGGGAATGGATCAGAACAACGAGGCGCGACCATATCTGCGGAACCCATCGATCTCCCCAGATGGCAGCCAGATCGTTTTTGTGTATGCCGGCGATCTTTGGCTAGTGGCTATTCAGGGTGGCGAGGCACAGCGCATCACCGCATATCCTTCTGGGCATAGTGCCCCACGTTGGTCGCACAATGGGCACCAATTGCTGTTTCATTCAAACCGTTCAGGTGGTAGTGATCTCTATGTCATGGCGCTTGATGGGGTTGGCGTGCGCCGTATTACCAAGCATGAGACAACCGCAACCCCAGTTTGTTGGGCAAGTGACGACAATTCAGTCTATTTTATTGCGGATCGTCAGGGGCTTGGCACAGCTCTCTATCGGGCTGATGTCATTGGTGGTACACCAATTGAGTGGGGTGCCCAACCACACGAGAACCTTGATGATGTAGTGCTATCGCCCGATGGCAAGCTACTAGCCCTTGCGATTGTACGTAAGCGTTGGTGGCGGCGCGGCCCTAACCCATATGAAGGAACCGAAATCTGGGTGGCAGGCAATATGCCTGGGCTTCCGGGTACACGCTGCCTGGCAAATACCCCAGGAATGAGTCGTTGGCCCTTGTGGGATGCCACTGGCTCTGGCCTCTTCTTTGTCTCAGATCGGAGTGGTACCGAGAATCTCTGGTATCAGGCGTTGGGTGAAGAATCGGCACGGCAGATTACGTATTTTGTGGATGGTCGCCTACTCTGGCCAAGCATCAGCGCCAATGGGCAGCAGATTGTATTTGAGCGCGATTTTGGTATCTGGCAGCTTGATCTCCGCAGTGGGAATAACGCGCCGATCATTATTCGCTTGCGTCCAGATCAGAAATTCGCGCCGACATGGACTTCAACCTACAGTCGTGATCTAAGTGAATTGGCGCTCTCGCCCGATGGCAAGAAGCTCGCTTTTACGGTACATGGCGAGGTATTTGCTGATTTTGCCGATAAAGAAACCGACAAAGAATTACGCCAAGGCTTGGCGCTACGTATCACCAATACCGCTGCGCGTGAACACGATGTTACCTGGACATCGGATAGCCGTAAGCTGCTGTATGTCTCAGATCGCCATGGTGAGCCAGAAATCTTCGCATACGAGTTTGCTTCGCGTTCGGAAGCGCGCCTGACGAATAGCCCAACGACGAAAAGCTCACCGGTGGCTTCGCCCGATGGCCATTGGATCGCCTATGCCAATGGCACACGTGAGATTCGGCTGATCGATCTTAAGCAGAATACTGACCAGCCATTTGTTCAGATTCCACTGGCGTATGGCGATGCTGCGTTGGCTTGGTCGCCCGATAGCCAGTGGTTGGTGTTTGTCGCACAAGATCAGTACCAGTTTGAGAATTTGTATGTTCAACGAATTGGCGAAAGCCAGCCGCATCAGATTACATTCCTCAGTAATCTTTCAAGTGATGCGCCGCTATGGGCACCGAATGGTCAGTATATTATCTTTACGACCAATCAATATCGTACAGAGCACCAGGTTGCGCGAGTCGATCTGCGCCCAGCAACCCCATTCCTGCGTGAAGCAGAATTCGACAAACTCTTCGAGGAAAAGACAAAGGAAGAGAAATCGGATGATACACGTCGAGCAAGTGATGAGAATGGCCAGAAAAGTGAGGAAAAACCAGGCGAGGAAAAACCGGCGGAAGAGGTAAAATCTGAAGACAAAGCCGATGATGCAAAGCCAGAAACAGGGCAGAAATCAGCGGAGAAATCCAAGCCGAAAACGCCAGTCGAGATTGTCTTTGCAGGCATTGATCGCCGGCTGCGCTTACTGACACCAACTCAGATCGATGCATCTGCGCTATGTATTAGTGCCGATAGCCGTGATTTGATCTTCCGTGCATCGGTAATGGGGAAACCTAATTTATGGCATATGCCGCTCGATGAACCACGCAGCGAGACACCTGCTCGCCAATTGACTGCGAATGGGACGTATAAGTGGGCAGGGCAATTTAGCCCCGACGGCAAGTTACTCTACTTTCTTGATGGTGGCCAGATTGTGGTGCGTAAATTCCCTAATGGCGAGCAGAATACGCCCCCCTATGCAGCAGAAGTGCAGGTCGATTTCCATCAGGAAAAGGTCCAAATCTTCAATGAATGCTATCGCTTGTTGCGCGATTATTATTACGA
>JANLSE010000308.1:0-5937 GCA_031362265.1 Roseiflexaceae bacterium | reverse complement strand
GCGCAGCATTGAGGTGTAATGAGGAGCATATGACACAGATCACCTCAAAACTCGATCCATCCTCCGATGTGTTTCGGGCCAATGCCGAAGCATACGCAGTATTGCTTACGGAATTGCGTAGCGTTCAGGCCGAGGCACGCGCTGGCGGGCTAGCCGATGCGCGCGCTAGGCATATTGCACGTGGCAAATTGCCCGCGCGTGATCGGGTTGAACGACTACTGGATCCAGGGACACCCTTTCTGGAACTGGGCTTATTGGCGGCACATGCTGTGTACAACGAAGAAGTACCGGCGGCAGGGCTGATTACAGGGATTGGGCGTATTGTTGGCCGTGAGGTAATGATTGTTGCGAATGATGCAACTGTTAAAGGTGGCACATATTACCCACTGACGGTGAAAAAGCATTTGCGAGCACAGGAAATTGCCGAGCAGAATCACCTCCCATGTGTGTATCTTGTCGATAGTGGCGGTGCGTTTCTCCCACTGCAATCGGATGTCTTCCCAGATAGTGAGCACTTTGGGCGGATTTTCTACAACCAGGCGCGGATGTCGGCATTAGGTATACCCCAAATCGCAGCAGTGATGGGATCGTGTACGGCGGGTGGTGCGTATGTACCCGCAATGAGCGATGAGGTTGTGATTGTTCGTGGTAGCGGAACGATCTTTTTGGGCGGGCCGCCATTAGTGAAGGCTGCGACTGGCGAAGAAGTGAGTGCGGAAGATCTGGGTGGTGCACTGGTACATACGCGCCTATCGGGTGTCGCGGATCATCTGGCAGAGGATGATCTGCATGCGCTGGCAATTGTTCGTGAGATCGTGACGCATCTTGGGCAGCGCCACCCGCAACCATGGGCACTGTTACCAGTTGAAGCGCCGCGCTATGCACCCGATGAACTGTATGGTTTAGTTCCAATTGATTCGCGTACAACCTATGATGTTCATGAGGTGATTGCACGAATTGTTGATGGTAGCAGATTGCATGAGTTTAAGGCTGGTTATGGCGAAACGCTTGTGTGTGGCTTTGCACATGTGTATGGTATTCCAGTAGGAATCATCGCAAATAATGGCATTCTCTTCTCGGAGAGTGCATTGAAGGGCGCGCACTTTATTGAGCTTTGCTGCGCACGTGGCATACCGCTTATTTTCTTGCAGAATATTACTGGATTTATGGTTGGGCGAGAATATGAGCAACGTGGAATCGCAAAAGATGGCGCGAAACTTGTGATGGCCGTGGCGAATGCGGCAGTGCCAAAGTTTACGGTAGTGATTGGCGGCTCATTTGGGGCTGGCAATTATGCCATGTGTGGGCGAGCATATGGGCCACGGCAACTATGGATGTGGCCGAACGCACGAATATCGGTGATGGGTGGGCAACAAGCTGCACAGGTGCTATTGTCTGTACGCCTTGATACATTACAGGCGCGTGGCCAAGATATGACACCTGCGGAGCGGAGTGCATTTATGGCTCCGATCTTGGCAACCTATGAGCGCGAAGGCCACCCATTCTATGCCAGTGCGCGGCTCTGGGACGATGGTGTGATCGATCCAGCCGATACTCGCATGGTACTTGCACTTGGCTTAAGCGCAGCTGGAAACGCACCTATTCCAGAAACACGATTTGGAGTGTTGAGGATGTGAGAACAAGAGAACAAGAGAACAAGAGAACAAAGAACAAGAGAACAAAGAACAAAGAGCCAAGAACAAGGGTACAAGAATCGCTTCAATGTTTCAATGCTTCAATGTTTCAATGCTCCTTGTCTCCTTGTCTCCGTGTCTCTAAGACCGTGGTATATATTCTTGTGAAAGTGTAACGTATGGAGAGGTATGAGCCAGAGCAACCCACCAACAATCGTTTTTCTTGGCGATAGTATCACCGAAGGGGTGATTGGCGCATCGTTTGTAGATCGTGTACGCAGGGCAATGGCAGGGCGAGCACATATTGTGAATGCTGGCATTAATGGCGACACGATTATGAATATGCGTTGGCGGGTGCGCCGTGATGTAGCGGTACACAACCCAGATCTTGTGGTTGTTATGAGTGGACTCAATGATATTGGTACGGTTTATGCACTAACACCGCAACGTATCTATTACCGCTTGGTAAAGGGGAATCTTGTTGATGTCACTCCACGCCGATTTGCTGCTGGCTATCGTGCGTTATTAAGCGACATTCGGAAGTATACTCGCGCGCAGATTATGTTATGTACACCAACATCCCTCAGTGAAGAACCGGAAGCGTCGGCTCAGGCAGTGGTGGATGCGTATGCCATAATTGTGCGTTCGCTTGCAACCCAGCAGGGTCTGGGCTTCATTGATGTCCGCGCTGCATTTGCGGCGGCAATCGCGGCAGATCCACGCCCTGGTGTGCCGTACAATCTGGCGTTAGCCCTCCGCGATATGCTTGCAACACGTTGGGGTGGCACAACATACGAGCGTTTGGCGCAACAACGCGGCTACCGGCTCACATGCGATGGCGTACACATGGCAGAGGCCGGGGCAGATTTGGTGGCGCGAGTGGTTATGCAGGCATTGGAACAATGGGATGCCCAGCAATACGAAAAACTCTTGCTGAGTTAGCGCAGATCATGGAGAAAGATGGGGCGAGGCTGATAGCGCGCTATCAATCAATGCTGGATACGGGGGCGGGTGGTCGGGCGGACTGAAGTCCGCGATCCGTTTGCTGGAGCCGAGCCGACCCGGAGCTGGCCCGAACCGAGCCGAACCGAGCGACTGAACCAGCCCAAGCCGACTGAATCCAGCAGACGCATGTTCTCAGAGTATTCCTGCTTGTACCAAGCCACCAAGACAGATTATGCAGCCAGCTAAGGTTACAAGTACTGCGCTGGCAACTGGTAAAGCACGCATGAATAAGCTGCTGGTTGGTAGGCGCTCAAAGAAACTACGCGCATACACAAGCAGCATTCCAAGGGCAGTCAGTACAGCTGCGAGCCCAGTGCTAAATGCAAGGATGAGTAAGAGACCAAAACCAACCCGACCAAGCGCAATTGCACCAAGCAATACCACCAATGCCGAAGGGCATGGGATCAACCCACCAGATACACCGAGTGCCAGTAGACTGCGCCATGTCACAGCTGGGCGTGCGGCACTATTGCCAGAGATTTTACTATCGGCCCAATCAGCCAGTACTCCATCGTGTTCATGGGTATGCGTATGTGGGCCATGCTCATGATTCAACCAATCGTGTGAATGGGTATGTGCGCCATGTTCATGCTCAGGCGCATGATCTAGCTGATCGTGCACAGGGGTATGCGATTTCTGCCAGCCAATCAGCGCCAGCAAGCGGCTACGAAAGAGTGCAATCCCGATCACGACGACTAACGCACCGCTAGTAAACTCTAGCCAGGGGTAGATCTGTTCTGGGAGGAGGTATTTCGAGATTGCTAAGGTAATAATGCCAAGTAAGAAGACACCCGCAGTATGCGTCAGGGTCGTTGTTAGGCCAAGGAAGAGTGCCTGGCGGGCAGTGCCACGTGCACCAATCAAATAGGCGGCAACCACTGTTTTTCCATGGCCGGGAGTTAATGCATGGCCAGCACCAAGCACGAATGCAAGGAGGAGTGCGAGCATTATTGCGCCAGTGGACAGATCCTTACCGGCAATCAACGCGGCAAGGCGATCATCTGCACGGCCAATCGCAGTAACACTTGTGGATTGAACGATAGTCGGGAGCGCAGCAGCGCCATCTGGAGCAACCGCAACCTGCACTTCACGCATATTGAGCGGGCTGGAAAGGGCATCCTGCGGGTAATTGCGCAGTTCATCGCTGACTGTTGCAGTGGGGGCGGTTGTCTCGGCCAATGTTAGGCCATCAATGGATTGGACGACAATTTCGCGCCAACCGAGGCGTTCGTTGAAGTTCTCGACGTGATAGTAGAGCGCCACACGGGTACTGGTTGTTGGTCGAGCAGCTTCCAAATCAAACACAAGGCGTAGCGTATTGAGGCCGCCCTGGCCGGGAGGAAAGCTCAAATCGCGGGAAATCATATGGAGCGGCAAGATTGTGCCATCGACGGTAAGTTTCAAGCCCGCCGATAGTCTCGTGCTTTGGTCATCAATGAATGCCTGGCGTTCCGTTTCACTCATCTGACCATCCTGGTTTGTATCCAGCGATTGAATCGCCTGAAACGCTGGGATCTCCGCCATATCGACCACATAGTGTACCGTGACAGCGGCAGAACCCACAACCACACGGCTATACTGGTTGATCGTGAAATTACCCAGTGGGTGTGCTTCGGCATGGCCAACAAATGCAAATAAGAGGCCGAGAACAAACACAATTCGTATCGTGAAACGGTACATAGCAATATTCCTTGATATATGATCGAGGAAGTATAGCGCATAACGCATAACGCATAACGCATAGCGCAAAAACACCCAACTACCTGATTATTTCAATGTTCCAACGTTCCATCGCTCTTGCGTTCTTGCGTTCTTGCGTTCTTGCGCTCTTGCGTTCCATTCCAGCGGCGGCGTTGACAGCATTGAGCGCGTTGCGTGCTTCGGGAGCATAGAGCGGAGAGAATGATGGATTAAGGGTCAGAGCAGCGTTCAGCCAATCGCGTGCTGCGTTACGGTCGCCCTGAGATTTAGCAATCATCCCAGCATGATACAAGATGGTCGCATCCTGTGTGCCAAGATGAAGCGCCAGGTTGGCATAGCTACGCGCCTCAGCGTAATTGCCAGCCTGGTAGAGCGCCCACGCAAGCGTATCGGCACCCTTGATGTTTGGGCGGCGCTCATAGGCCGCACGTGCCAGAGTGACAGTTGCATCTGGGTGAGTGCCATGATCGGCCTCAAACAACGCCAACTCAAGATCGGTATCGACGCCAGCGCTCTGGAAGAGCTGTTGCATCGCACGCACAAGCTGATATTGCTGATCGGCTTCGGCCTGTTTGCCCTGCGCCTGATACAGTTCGCCCAGCGCAATAACACACTCAGGGAGCGGAACTAGCGCAATTGCTTGCTGATAGAGTGTAGCGGCCTGATTATATTCCCCACGTGCAGCCTGAACGTGGGCCAACCCTGCCAGAGCATACACATATTGTGGGTTATGGCTTAGCGAGAGGCGATAGATTTGTTCGGCAGCATCCAGATCGCCTTTTGCGGCATACAGATTGCCAAGCTGAACACGGGTCCATTCGACATTTTCGAGTGCTGGGCCGCCGGCCTGAACCGCCTGATTCATCGCTTCAATCGCGCCATCCAAATCTCCGTTCAGTTCACGAATATAGGCCACACGACTGTAAGAACTCAGATCTGGTCGCATATCGACCATCGTTTGGATGGTTTCGACTGCCTGATCATACATGCCAAGCTCAATCTGGGCATCGGCTATCACCCCATAAATACGTGGGACACGCGGGCTGATAGCACGAGCCTTCTCACCAATCGCAAGCGCTTCACGAAACTGGTGGCGTGAAAGCGCCAAGCTCCCCTCGCCGACCAACGCTTCAATATGCTGCGGATTGATACGCAATGCCTCATTGAGTACGTGTTCAGCCTTCGCATAATAACTGGGGTCAGCAGTCTCACGCGCTTTCTGAATATAGGCCAGCCCAAGAACTGCACGCGCGTTGGCATCGCGTGGCTCACGACGAGCCGCCTCTTGATAATCCCAGATGATTTGATCAAGCTTACTTACACCGCGTTGGCTAGCAGATCGACGAACCTGCTCGGCAGCCGGGTTTGGGCGAAACTGAAGCACGCCTACCACCACGGCACTTATCAAAACACATCCGGCAAGAATCAGAGTTATTGGTTTCATGCTCTTTGGTAGGCGCATAGTAACCTCTCATAGACACATTTCTTAGGGTATGGAGCATTAGACAGAACGCGAGCTTCAAACGCAAAGACGCAACACCTTCGGTGCGCAAAGACGCAATATGTACCTTGCGTCTTCGCTACTTCGCGCCCTTGC
>JANLSE010000300.1:0-3617 GCA_031362265.1 Roseiflexaceae bacterium | reverse complement strand
GAGCATGATCCAGGGCTCCAACCAGGCGCGCACCTGTCGTAATGCAACTGGCCACGAGACACTCGGGCGCTGGCGCTCCCGGCTGACCGTTTTTTTTCTCCACGGTCGGTTCGCGTAGGCCTTTAGCGGACTCGGCTCCGACGTACGTGACCGCGCTGCACTGCGCGCTGGCGGACGTATGACTGGCATGCCACCAACAAAACGTGAATGCGCAGCAGACCAACGCCCAATGCCGTTGGATGGCCTGATCGGAGCGCACTTGATATTCGGCCCACCCAAGGGTTCCCTTGACCTGTTTGTAGCTTTGTTCCACCCACATGCGTAACCCATATAAACGAACAATTTCTTCCAGCGTTGCCGCTGGTAGCACCGTGTGCTGCGCGTGGTCACTTTCCGGAACGGGGAGATTACTGATCAGATACCAGGTGCTCTTGTCAGGCAGGGTCGTTGGGTCAGTGGTGACGACGACAGCGCGCTGCGCTTTCGTGGGACCATACGGCCCGGCAATCACCTCCAACGCCCACCACCGCTCGGTATGGCCATCACGAAAGGAACGCGGAATGGCAATCCACGGCCCAGGGTGGGTTGCGTCTTGCCAGGGCGTGGCCGCCGCGATAGCCTGCACTGCACCAAGCTGGTCCGCAGGATGCCACCACGCGTGGGATGGCTTGAGGGCCATGACATAGCCAATCTGCAGATGCTGGAGACCGGTTCGGAAGCCCTCGTGCTCGCCATAGAAGCTATCCGCGACCACCGCACGAAAGGGAATGCGGGCCTCCACGGCTTGTTCGACGAGTTCCAAAGCAATCTGTGGTTTGGTGCGAAAGTCGGGATCGACTTTGCCCGTCGGAAACCAATGGGCTGGGGTGTAGGGCTCGACATCAAGCGGACAATACACGTGTTCGTCGGCCCACAAACTGGTGACGGAGACCACGCCGTTGTCAATTTTGCCAAGATTGGCTAGATACTGGCGGCCAATATGCGCTGTTTTGGTTCCGGCTTTTCGGTCACCCGTTTCGTCGATGACCAGCACCCCCGTTGCCGTTGGTGCGGTACTGGGATCGGCGCGCAGGAGCGACAGGCGGCACTGATTGACCTGCTGCGCATCCCAGGTGGACTCGGAGAGGAACCACTGCAATTGTTGTGCCCGTGGATGCTGGGCGCCAATCACCGGTTCGGTATTGGCCAGCGCGGTAAGCGTCTTATTGCGCTCGCTTGGGAGCAAGAGATTGGCCAAATACTGGCGAAAGGCATCCCGTTGGTTGCGTTTCGAGAAGAGCGGGTCGAATGCGGCGGCGAACGACTCAAGCAGGCCTGGTGCTGCGGTCGCGGGGAGACGTTTACTCATTGGATACCTCCACCACACCTTCTACCACACTTCCTGGCCTATGTCAACAAACTACCGATAGGTCTGTTCCAATGGATTGTACTGACATGAGCCAGATCGGCTGACTGTGCCTACGTCGCTTTGTTGGTCGAAGAGGCCTAATTCATGTTCATTTGCGGTTGTACTCATTGATTGATTATCCTTCACGCAGAACAAAAACCCCCAGCCTAGGTAGAGTCGATTATACTGCAAATATGATCGTTGCCCCGACGATTTCATGAAAACGGAGCATGAAGTACTCCTAATGCATTGTTACCACTGGCGGAAAACCACACAAACACCAGTCTTGTCTAGAACTGCAAACTCTTGAGCACCCCATGGCCTTTTCGTAACTTCATTTGAGTTTGGATGGAGCAAGTCTGGCCTGTTCGCTGAAATCTCCTCGTAGAGTGTGTCGATAGAGTCGGTTTCAAAGCCGATCTCGGGTCGATCTTTCGCTGCATACTCTGGGCTTTCGACGATATATGCCTTTGCCCCGTCTCTCGCCACCACTGCAAGTGAATCATCCTGGTGAAGCACTTTGAATCCTAGGCCATTCACAAAAAGATCCAACCCTTCGCTCATGTGATCAAAGAATATGTTTGGCACCAGGCGCGTCATCATGGTTTTCTCCATTTGTTCACTTCTATAACCTGCGAATAAGCGTTAGTACCAACCCGTTGTTTTAGCTAGCAAAAGGAGCCTCGCTATCAATATTCCCTACAAATTCCTGCAATCCGCTGTGCTGTAACATTTGGCGAATGGCTTGATTCTCGCCATTATGATACCAGTAGTGGTAGATCACGCGCTGCATCAGGTTGCCAGTGCTGGTTGTGAATGTATTTGTGCCACTGCCAAATGTTCGTTCTTCGAGAAGATCCGCAGTAGTGAGCGTATCGAGGAAGGGATCGACTGCGGCGATAATTGTATTCCAAGCATGCCACATGTCCTGAAGCGGAGGGGTGACAGCCTCGCAGCCATAACAGAAGAGGGTATCGAGTTCTGGCAGTATGGTTTTGCTCTGTAGCCGTTGTAGCCAGTAGCGCTGCTCTTGCCAGGTAAGATGGCCAATGTTCCAACTGATACAGTTCATTGTTCCAACTCGATGGCGAGCGTCGGCATCACTAAGCCCGGCCAAACCGCGTTTGAACTCGCTGCGGGTAAAGCGTAGTTGGAGCACAAGTGGGTGAGTCATACAAAATGCCTCCGTTACGTGTGAGAAGATTCCAGTGAGCGCGTGGTTACTCTACCTGGTAGATTTGGATGAGATTTCCGCAGGTATCTTCCAATATGGCGACGCTTGTTGGCCCCATCTCCGTTGGCTCCATGGTAAAGACGACACCTAGGTTTTTCAATCTAGCATACTCTTGGTGAATATTGTCCACCTGAAATGCCGTAAATGGGATGCCATCCGCAACTAGCGCTTGTTTGAGTGCCTGCATTGCGGGATATGTTGCGTTTGGCTCAAGCAGCAATTCAGTGCCATCTGGCTCATCGGGTGAGACAACCGTTAGCCAACGTGCGCCGCCGCCTAACGGGATATCATGCTTTTTGATAAAGCCCAACACTTCCGTATAAAACGTTAGCGCTTTGTCGTAATCATCAATTGATACGCTTGTGAGTTTGATTTTCATGCTGGTCATCCTTTCTTTAGTAGGTTATGGCTCATCTCGTTCTCTAGGTAGGTACTGATCACTTCTCATTCGACGCACTTATTCTGGTGGGCCATGAGCGATGCGCTGTGTTGAAATAGAATAAGTGTTCTACGTCAGATTACCGCAAGCACTGCAAAAAGTCAAACAAAGTATGCGATACTTAGCTTGAATCGAGGTTACCAGCCGAAGGAGAAGCATTATGAATATCGCCATTATCTCCGACATGCATGGCAACTGTATTGCGCTTGATGCGGTGCTGAGTGATATACGCAGCGAGTCGATTAGCCAGATCGTCTGTTTGGGGGATGCGATCCAGGGTGGGCCACAACCGGCGCAGGTTGTTGCTCGGCTGCGCGAACTGGCCTGCCCAGTGGTGATGGGGAACGCTGATGATTGGCTGTTAACCGGTATCGAAACGGGAGCAGAGCCAATCGAGGCTGAGCGCCTGCGTCAGATGAGCGCAATCCGCGAATGGTCACTGAGCCAGCTTACAAGCGATGACCGCGCGTTTATTGGTAACTTCCAGCCAACGATTACACTACCACTGGATGCTGAGCGTAGGTTACTCGCTTTTCATGGATCGCCCAAATCGTATG
>JANLSE010000195.1:0-19376 GCA_031362265.1 Roseiflexaceae bacterium | reverse complement strand
CAACCAAACTACCACCATTCTGCCAGATGAAGGGCGCGAGCCGTAAGAGCGATACCTCTATACCAAGGCCATACTGATCGGTACGACCATCACCATCGGTGTCGCGAGTGAGTGCCTGCGCCGCGCTCAAGAAATCCCCCCATGTCCAATTAGGCTGCGGTGGTGCGATACCTGCTTGTTGAAACAAATCCACATTGTAGTAGACAACCAGGCTTGATAGATTTTGTGGAATACACGCCAGTGTACCATTCCACTTGAAGGGTGTAATCGATTGTGGATAGAAATCGCGCTCGGTAATGACGCTACTGCGCGCCAGATACGGGCCAAGTGGCTCAAGCACGCCCTTTGCGGAAAAACCAGCGTAGCGGCGATAGTTTAGCAACACAATATCTGCCGGAGTACCCGCTGCAAAATCAGTTCCTAACCGCTTACGGTAGTCGCTCTGGCTGGGGATATGGATGAGATTTACCGTAACTTGCTGCTGACGCTGCTGGAAGGCATTGACAAGCTGCTCATAGGCGGCTTTTTCGGCTGAGTCGCCAAAAATCATAAAATCGACTTGTCCCGCCGGCTGTGCGGGTGTACTAAATGGCCCACATGCTGGTAACATCAAGATCAGACAGCAGGTGACCCAGAGCAGAATCTTACACCTCTTTCCCATTCTGTGTACCTCCAATGATGGTTTCAATCCAAAATGCACGCTGGATAAGCACAAATAGTATTAGTATTGGTAAGGTCATCACCGCCGCACCGGCCATAAGCAGTGGCCAATTGGTTGTATCAAGTTGTTGAAGCACCCGGAGCCCAACAGCCAATGTATAACGTGACTCCGATTTGAGATACAATAGTGGATTAACAAAGTCGTTCCAATATTGGGCAAAGGTGAGCACACTTACAGCAACGATCGCCGAGCGCGCGTGAGGAAGCCCAATCCATGCCCATATGCCGAAAGCACTTAGCCCATCAAGCCGCGCGGATTCGAAGAGTGCGCTTGGAGTGCGGCGGAAGCTCCAGTAAAAGATTAGCACAAATAATGGACTTGAACCCATCCAGACAGGTGCAATCAGCGCCCAATAGGTGTCGATTAGGTTGAGCTGTAAATAGAGCACAAATCGTGGTAGCCAGAGTGCTGTTACCGGCACCATACGCAGCATCACCGCGATCACAAGCAAGATCGAACGGATACGCACCGGGAGCTGCGCCATCGCAAAGCCTGCCCATGATGCAACGACAATCGTAAGCGGGATAGCCAGCAGCGTTATCAGCAGTGAGTTCAGCAGGTAAGAACCGAGCGGCACTAATTCAAAAATCGTCCGATAGTTTGACCATTCAGCGTGGCTGGGAAACCACTCAATTGAGTGCGGTGGTGGTAGCCCCGGTGTTCGTAGTGAGCTCGAAATCACCCATATAAGCGGTAACACAAATAAAAAACTAATTGTGCTTGCAGCAATATGAAAGAGCCCTGAGCGTACCCAAGCCGGGTCATGGCTTGCTGCTAGTGGCTCAAACCTCATCTTCATATCCCCAGCCGCCCAGCAAGGTATACGCGATCACAACCAGGAGCGCGACTACTATGAGCATGATAAGTGTCATCGCAGAAGCATCGCCAAATCGAAAGCGGTCAAAGGCTGTCTTAAAGATCAACAGCGGCATGAAGAGCGTTGCATAATAGGGACCGCCGCCCGTCATAATGAATGCTGGCGCGAATGTGCTCTGGGCACTGACAATAATATCGCGAATGATCAGCAGCAGAAGCCATGGCGCAACGAGTGGTAGAGTAATATGTCTTAGCATGGACCACCAGCCAGCGCCATCGATAGATGCAGCCGCATAATATTCATCGGGGATCTCATGCAGGCCAGCCAATAGGAACACGAAACCCTCACCAATCTGGAAAAGTGCGGTGAAGGCGATCGCGACCAGCGCAGTTCGGCTATCGGCTAGCCATGCGATTGTTGGTAGCCCAACACCTGTTAAGAAGAGATTTAGTGGGCCGTAGAGCGGATTGAATATCCAAAGCCAGACAAGCGCATAGGCCACACTTGGAATGACGGTGGGTATGTATATGAGCGCTCGATATAGCACGACACCAGTGCGTGGGTAGTTCAGCAAGAGCGCCAGACCTAAAGTAATCAGAAGCCTTAGTGGTATGGTCAGGCCAATGAATAGGAGTGAGTTGGTGCTCGCCTTAAGAAAGAGCGGGTCAGAAGCCAACACACGGAAATTAGTGAGGCCATACCATGTGGGTGCTGAGAGACCATCATAGCGTGTGAATGCGAGGCCAGCCGTGTACAGCAGTGGCACAATCACAAGCAATATACTGCCCAATAGGAAAGGTGTTAGGAGCAGATATAGTGATCGCTGATACTGTGCCATTGGGCTACTACGCCGCTTTTGGCGTGCTTGAGGTTGCTTTAGTTTAGGTACAGGTTGTAGCATATAGCTGATTATACTTGATTTCAGGTGTGGGGCACTTGCCTCTCATGCGAGCTGTGGTATTATCCAATTATGACAGATTCACCATACACCCAGACACGTGAGATCCCTGCCATGATTGGTGGGCAGGCCATCCGCGTTATCACGAAGCCCGGATTCAGTGGCTGGGATACCGTCAGCCCAACGCTGGATTTGCTGGCCGAAGCTATTGATCCGACAGCGCTGCAGGTTGCATTATTCGGCTGCGGTCATGGTGCGCTGGCCGTTGCCCTGGCGCGGCGCACGCCGCTCATCAAGCTAACACTATGTGACCCTTCGATGATTGCATTGGCAATGGCTGCTCGCACACTGCAGGCAAGCGGGTTGTATGGCATGACAATTAGTACAGCACTAAGCCTACTTCCGGATGGTGCTGAGAAGTTTGACTCGGTGCTGATTGATTTGCCTCAAAGCCGGCAGCTTGCGCGGCGCTGGCTGGTAGAGGCTCACGAACTGCTGCGCGAAGGCGGTACCCTACTATTGGCTGGACCGAATGAGCTTGGAGTTCAATCTGTTATCGAGGATGTAGCTGCGCTGTTTGGCTCAGTAGCACTAGTAACCTATCGGCGTAAATGCCGAATTGTCCGCGCTACACGTGCTGCAACCCAACCAACCAGACCGAACTGGGCTCAGGAACCTGGGATACAGCCAGGTTCCTGGCATGAGCTTGAACTGCAGTTGGCTGGGATGCCTAGCCGGCTTGCAAGTCTACCAGGTGTATTTGGCTATGAAGGGTTGGATGCTGGTACAGCACTGCTGCTTTCATGTATACCCGATCCACATGGCTTGCGTGTACTTGACATCGGCTGCGGGTATGGCGCGATCGGTATCTTTGTAGGATTGTGTGGCGCAGCGCATGTTGATCTTGTCGACTCAAATAGGCTTGCGGTCGCTGCCGCCCATGAGAATCTCACGCGCTACACCATTCCGGGCGAGGCGTTGGCAAGTGATGTACTCGATGCGGTAGCCGGACAGCGTTATGATTTGATTCTGAGCAACCCGCCATTTCATGTTGGGAAGACGGTGAGTCTCGATGCTGCGGAAATATTCGTCCGCCAAGGGCAGAAATTGCTGACGCGAGGCGGACGCATGGTGCTTGTTGCGAATCGCTTTATTCGCCATGATCGGCTGCTGAGTGCCGCATTTGGGAACTGCGAGACGCTGGCCGATAATGGCCATTATTGGGTGTTGATGGGCAAAAACTAGCTCCGCACTGGTAGTGTCGCATCCTCACCAACCACGGTTGTCCACTCGCGGATGCGCCATTGTGTTACGAGGCCATTGTGCACATACGGATCTGTTGCGACAAACTGTTCAACAACTGCGGGCGAATCAGCCTGGAACAACAGAATCGCGCCATCAACTGGATCCGCAAGCGCACCACCTAGAATAAGTTCGCCACGCGCTTGCGCCTGCCATGCTAAGGCAAGGTGCTCATTGCGGAAGAGCGGCCTGCGCTCCAGATAATCCGGCGCAACATCATAAAAAAGTAAATAATGCATCTGGCTCCCTACTCGCTGTTCAGTTAACGAATTCCTACTCCCGGTAATGTGCGCATATGCTGCACTCATCGTTAGATTAAGCGGCTATATCTGGCTCGATCCCTAAGGCCCGCAGTTGATCTTCCAGGCGTTGCGCACGTGCCTCAGCGACACGCGTTTGTGCCTCAGCGACACGCGTTTGTGCCTCGGCGACACGCGTTTGTGCTTCTGCAGCCGCACGGGCTTGTTCTAGTTCCCCGAATGTAAGGAACGATTGCCCATCGGGGCGGAAGAGTTGAAGCTCTTGGCCCTGGGTTTCAAAGCGAATCCCTAACCGTGGACTCACCCAGCCCTGAAGATCTTCAATAATATCCAGCCGCCCTGCATTGCGCTGCCAGCCACTCAGATCGTTTGTATCGGGATCATAGAGATAATATTCCTCTACGCCATAGCGATCATAAAATTGAAGCTTCTGCCCCATCTCACGCAGGGTGTTTCCTGGCGATAATATCTCAAAGACAACCTGAGGTGCAATGCCTTCTTCTCGCCACTGCAAATATGAACCGCGATCCCCTTTTGGTCGGCCAATTGCTACCATGGCATCGGGTGCTCGCCGAATCTCTGGGTGACCCTCGACAGGATACCAAAGCAAATCACCAGCTACAAAGACATCAGGGCGATCGAAAAAGATTGCTTCTAGATTGCCTTCAATAGCGACAATCCAGCGAAACTGTTTTGTATTATCAGCCATAGGCTGGCCATCGCTTTCGGGATAGATGATTTCACGTTCGGATGTTGTTGCAACATGCATGAGTTGCTCACTTTCTGATCGATTCGTTGTGAACTGTGTAATCAACTGCCCTCCATTCTAGCACGCTGATGCTACTCTTGCTATTATAGCGATCCCATCAGAACCAAGAATTGCTCAGAGGGCACCCAAACCAAGAACCACTATGCTGACGATAACAGCTTGTTTTACGACTCAGATTGAATTGTTCTATGCTTACACACTTCATTAACACGAACACGTGTAATAATAGAACAAATATTCTCATTTGTCAAGCATTCAATGCCCATGGGTCGGCATGCTATAATCGATCTCTTTGCGGCCGTAGCGCGCTGTATATTGTATTGGTTGCATCTGCCATAGTTGGGTATCATTGCAACCTATGGGAGCTTGGATGAAGCGCTTTTGTCTTGCGGATATTGCTGGCCCATTCTATGATCCAGAAAAGCCGTTTCGTAATTGGTCTTCGTTCCCATACTATCAGATCGATCGCGATACAGCTCCGTATGTTGATTTGGAGCAGCTCACCTGGGGTGTTTCGCGTGCATGCGCTTATCTTGAGCAGATCCAGGCACAGGGGTATACCGGGATCGTGATCGATAATCTGGCGCATTTGGTGACATTCGCTATTGCACCTGATTACGTTTATCCATCTGATTCTCCGGAATACCAGCGTGCACTAAGCTACCGATCAGCCCTTCTGCCATTATTTGAGCGTGCTGTGTATCTTGGGATGCAGCTATTTGTCACCGCAGATTTTCAATGGAGTACACTCGCTCTACGCCAGTATGTTGGCCGCCTAACACCAGATAATCCTCGGCTTGTGGATGTGAATCGCTGGGCGCTCACAGAACTTTTCACCACAATCCCTGGCATCAGTGGTATCGTCATTCGTTGTGGCGAAACGGGTGGTGCACATAATCAACAGGGCTATCACGGCCATATGTTATACACGAGCACCGCTGCATTGCGAGCATTAGTGGATTCGCTGTTACCGGTATGCGAACAGTATCACCAATTGCTGATTATACGAACGTGGAGTGTTGGCATTGGCGAGACAGGCGATTTGATCTGGTCGCAGCAACGCTACCGCGAAGTATTTCATGGGTACACCTCGGCGTATTTGCTGGCCTCAATTAAGCACGGGCCGATGGATTTCTTCCGTTTGTTGCCGCCTAACCCCACGCTTGGATTGCCAGGGCCACGCCAAATCATCGAACTACAGAATCGGCGCGAGTATGAGCTTTTCGGCATGGTGCCAAGCTCGGTCGCCCGCCTGCATCAACAGATACTGCTGCATGCGATAGAAAATCCACAGTATGCAGGAATCTGGGCTTGGAATGCAACCGGTGGCTGGGGCGGTGGTCGTGCGGTACTTGCCAGCGATGGCTGGAGCCTCTGGACAGAACTTAACAGCGCGGTTACTGGTGTATTGGTGGGTGATGTAAAGCGTGATATACCCGCATTTGTGCAGGATTGGTGTGCGCAACGACTCGGAGCGGATCTCGGTCCAGCTGTGGCCGATTTCTATCTCGCCTCGGAGGGTATTCTTGAAGCTGGATGGTATCTTGGTGGTTTGAAGCGTGGCGTTGCGACCCTTGGTGCCATTTATTTGCCAACACTTCTCTGGGTGTGGTGGATGCGACCAACCGCCTCACTCGTCATCTGGGTCTATCTCTCAACTGCTGTCGATAATATCACCGCAGCGCTTGAAGCCAGTTTTGATGCAGTTGTACGTGCTGATATCTATGCTAACCATATTGCACAGTTCGCGGAAGCGGCACAGCCGATAGTTGCTAGCGCTCGCTATTTTGCTGAGACATTGGCTATCGGGCATTCTATTCAGAAGATGATGTTACGGCTAGGTTTTGCGGCTGCAACCCACAATCTGGCGCTCTGGAATGAGCAAGCCACGCAGGCAGATGAACTTATTCAGCAATTGATCGCCTATGAGCAGCGCTGGAACGCTGATCGTCAGTTTCCACCACTTGAGTTGAGCGAGATGAAACGCTTCTTGTTCGCGTTGGCTAGCAACCCACAAATCCTTTGGCGCCGTGCCCGATTAGCTCAGCGGATCGTCAAGCAACTCCGGAGCCGCCGTCGCCGCCGCATATACCTCGCCAGTGGTGTTGGAACTATGCTGCTGACTGGCTTGTTTGTGCGTAAAAGTCGGCGTAGCCTTGGTGTGCTTGGTGTCGTAGCATCAAGTATGTTCGTACCTGCCATCCGGCGGCGAATCCTACGCGCTACATTTCCATGGCTTAGCGAGCAGTTATATCTGTTGCCCAGTATCTTCTTTGAAACTGGCCCGGCATTCACCGAGTGGTCCTGAACAAAAAGCTCGCCAGATTGCCTTAGGAGGCACTTCGGCCAAGAACGCGATAGAAGTCGCGTTTGATAAACTCACCTGCGACAGTTCGCATATGTGTCCAGTCCCAGCGAGTTCCACCTGGCCGAACAAGCCCCGCCCCAATTGCAGCACGCAGATCGGCAGCCGTGCGGCCTGGGAAGAGTGTAAAGCCTAAACCGATTGTCGCCAGACTGTGCGAATCGCTGCCACCACAGGCGGTCAATCCAAGTGAAGCTGCTGCTGCCGCCGCCTTACTATTATCATCAGCGTTCCACAGGCTTGCATTAAATGCCTCAAGGCCATCAAAACGCCAACGTGGTTCCGGGCCACGCGCGTACCGTTCGAGCTTTCGGCCAACTGAGTTGACGAATTTGCCATATGGATGTGCGGCAATTGCTAGCCCGCCACATGCATGGATCGCACTAATCGTTGATTCAATCGACATACCAGGCGTAATTGGTTGATCAATAAAGAGTGCAAGCACATGGCCATCGCTTGTCGAAACCTCTTCGCCAAGCACAAGCTCAAATGGGTAGCGCCGTTCTGCCATGATTTCACGTGCTTCATAAGCACCAACAAGCGTATCGTGATCGGTGATCGCAATCACACGTAAATCTGTCTCAGCGACGTGTTGGAGGATTGCGCGCACCCCAGCCATTCCATCGCTATGGTTGGTGTGAATGTGAATATCTGCTTTATTCCAGCGGCGTTCCATATCATCTCCTTGAATGCATTTGCATTGTATATAATGGTGTATGAGCACTATCGAATGCTATCCATCCGCTGTGGCAGCCGCATCCTAGACAGGTAACTTCTGCTCACCAAATCGCTGTATTTGGGATGAACCTCGTTGTTGGTGGTTGCTGCGTTTGAGTACGCGCTCATAATGATCTGTCAATTCATCCATGACACTATGCCACGAGCGGCGCTCTGCCGCAGCCCGGCCAGCCTGGCCTAATGCCGTGCGCAGTGTTGTGTCCGCAACGAGTTGCTCAATACAGTTGCGTAGCTCGGCAGCGTTTCCTGGTGTGAATAAGAGGCCAGTCTTACCTTCCTGTACAAGGTCGATTGCGCCACCCGCACGGGCGGCAATCACTGGCAGGCTTGATGCCATTGCTTCTTGAATCACCTGCCCAAAGGTTTCGGTATCCGATGGAAATGCGAACGCATCTGCACTCGCGTAGGCTTCTGCGAGTGCAGAGCCACGCAAATACCCAGCAAACGAAGCTGGTTTCCCAGCGAGTCGTTGTTCAAGCATCGTGCGGGCTGGGCCATCGCCAACGAGCACGAGACGTACGCCCTGTAATCTATCGAGGGCATCGGCTAACAGTGTGACACGCTTTTCGCTTGCAAGCCGCCCAACATAGAGCAGCATAACTTCGTCTGGGCCTACACCCATCTGTTGGCGGAATGCGGCGCGCCGTTGGGCAGGATGGAAGTGTTGTGTGTCCACACCACGGCTCCATAATCGTAAGCGCCGAAAACCATGCTTTCGTAAATCGGCGATCGTTGCCGATGAAGGGCAGAGTGTAAGTGCGCAGCCATTATGAACCCAGCGTAAATAAGCATAGGTGACATTCCGTAACCACCCAATACCATAGTGTGTGGTATAGGCTGGAAAATCGGTGTGGTATGCGGATACGAGTGGAACGCGAAAGCGTGCGCCCAAATAACGCCCCGTCGTGCCAAGCATTGCTGGGCCAGCAAGGTGAATGAGATTCGGCTGAAAACGCTGAATCTCGCGCGTAAACCCAATTTGTGGCAAGGTTAACTGTAGTTCAGGGTAGAACGCGAGCGGCTGACCTGCGAGCGAAACAATCTGTGCTCCTGCATAGGTACTTGGGGCACCCTCTGGTGCAAATAAGAGTGCTTCATGCCCTACGCGCGCCAGATGCTCCAGTAATCGACAGAGTGTGGTCACCACTCCATTTACATTCGGGAGGAATGTCTCAGTGATCAATGCGACTCGCATGTGTCCTCCATGTACTCCGATTCGAGTCCTGATATCCAACACAAGCACACTTTACCGCCTGTCGATTGTATTCCGATATACTCCTGGTTAAGAGTGCAATAAGAATATGGCAAGAAATGGCGGCAGAAGCTTAATATCGTTCAGAGTGCTATAATCAATAGAGGATGGCGAAGTAGGGAGCAGAACAGTTATGCTGGATCAAGTCGATCTGGATCGCGCAGTGAGCAAACGCGACTACAAGCGGCGCTTGCCAGAACTACAGGCGCGTATGTACGATATGGAACAGGCGCTGCTCGAAGCAAACCTTCCAGTCCTGATTGTGTTTGAAGGCTGGGCTGGCACCGATAAAGCCAGCACCATTGGTACCCTCACTCGTCGCCTGGATCCACGTGGTCTGCGTGTGCATCCAATCACGCCACCACGTACATTCGAGACCGAGTATCCCTGGCTGTATCGTTTCTGGCAGAAGATTCCAAGCTATGGGCAATTGGCAATTTTTGATCGCTCCTGGTATCGTGAGCTCTTAAATAGCCGCACGCGCGTTGGCAGCGATCTAGCCTACTGGCGTAATCGGCTGGAAGATGTGGTTTCTTTTGAACGCCAACTGACCGATGATAGTGCAGTGGTGCTAAAATTTTGGTTGCATATTTCGAAAAAGGAACAAGCCCAACGACTTCAAGAGTTGCTTGACGATAAGCTGACTTCTTGGCGTGTCACCGATGAAGATCGCTGGCAACAACGCCATTACGATCAGTTCGCTATTGCGGTTGAGGATATGATCGCACGTACCGATACCGCTGCTGCGCCTTGGCACCTCATTCCCGCCACCGATCCCCAATATGCCCGTGTTGCAGTGCTCGAAACTATCCTGACAGCGTTAGAGGCGCGGCTTGGTCGCCCATCGGTCTCACTTGGCGAAGAGGATAGCGAAGCGTTCGACACGAGTGGCTCTTCGTTTCGCCGTGCACGTGCAGCACTCATCTCGGCGCGGATTGCTGCACAACCATCTGCCCCAGCGGTGGCACCAACACCCGCTCCTGGCGCAACCACATTGGCATTGCGGAATGGCCCAACAATCTTTGTATCAGCTCCACGGCCAGAATATGGCATGTTGCAACGCGTCGATTTGAGTCTCAAACTAGAAGAACATGCCTATGCTGGCAAACTCAAAAAGCTACAGACCAAGATCCACTTACTGGGCTATGAGGCCTACCGCCAAGGTCGGCCGGTTGTGCTTCTATTTGAAGGCTGGGATGCCGCCGGTAAAGGTGGGGCGATCCAGCGTGTAACTCAAGAACTCGACCCCCGCAGCTATGTGGTGCATGCGATTGCTGCACCTGCAGGCGAGGATAAAGCGCACCACTATCTCTATCGCTTCTGGCGGCGGCTGCCACCACGCGGCCAGATCGCTATATTTGATCGCTCATGGTACGGGCGTGTTCTTGTTGAGCGTGTCGAGGGCTTTGCCCGCATGGATGAGTGGCAACGGGCGTATCCCGAAATCAATGAATTTGAGCGTCAACTTGTTGAGTTTGGCACAATTGTCTGCAAATTCTGGATGCAGATTAGCCCAGATGAGCAACTGCGACGATTTGAAGAGCGGCAAAGCGTCCCTTATAAATCGTGGAAACTCACCGATGAGGATTGGCGCAACCGTGAGAAGTGGTCGTTGTATGAAGAAGCTACCAATGAAATGCTCCTACGTACATCAACCCCCTCTTCGCCTTGGAGTGTGGTAGAATCCGAGGACAAACGGTATGGCCGCGTCAAGGTGCTGCGTACGATTGTACAACGCCTTGAGGCCGAATTGGGCGAGATTAAAATCTAAATAATGAAGGGGCTGAGATTATGCGTTTGAGTGAGGATAAAGTGCGCCAGGTAGCCGAGCGACTCCACGATGATTTGGCGCAACGCGGCCTATTGGCATATAAGGATCGAGTTGGCCTGAAGCCCGATGTAGCGCGCGCAGCACGGGTCAAATCAATCTACGATTTCATTATTGTGGATCTTACCCGCGAAGCCGAGGTTGATGCCGAAGTTGAGCGCATTCTCCGCACCTACTCGCGCGAACTCAAAGGCACCGAACGCGATATTCTCTTCCGCAAACATAAAGAAGAGGTAGCGCGCAAGATGGGGTATATTCTGTAGCATCGAAGCATCGAAGCATTGAAGCGCACAACAGACTTCAAACTCAAACCTTTTGCGCTCTGCTCCAATGCTTCAATGCTCCAATGCTTCAATAGCTCCCTTCACCACATTCATAAAGCGATCTGCATCGGCACCATCGCATATGCGGTGATCGAATGTGAGTGAGAGATAGCACATTGGGCGGATGCTGATCGCTTCACTACCCTGGTGTGTGATAACCACTGGCCGTCGTACGATTGCACCTATCCCCAGAATGCCGCTTTGTGGCTGATTGATAATGGGTGTCGCAAAGAGGCTGCCAGTCACACCATGATTCGTTATCGAAAATGTGCCACCCTTCACCTCGTCCGGCGCTAGTTTGCGCGCACGTGCCCGTTCTGCGAGATCGTTCACCTGGCGCGCCAATCCCAGCAGGCTCTTCTCCTCGACATTACGTACTACAGGTACCAATAGCCCATCATCCAATGCAACAGCCATCCCCAGATGGATCAGGCTATTCAATACAATCCCTGCCTCGGTGTAACGACCATTCAATACTGGTACAGTGCGTAGTCCCTGTGCTACAGCCTGCATCACATACGGCAAGAATGTCAGGCGCACACCCTGAAGCTCATACTCACCTTTATGGCGCTCACGGTGTGCCGTAATCTCGCCGAAATCCACCTCAAATACCGTTGTCACATGTGGCGCAGTCTGCACCGATCGTGTCAGATGTTCCGCAATCGCTCGTCGCATTGCGCTGATTGGGCGTAATTCTTCGCCTATCCCAACAACTGGAGTTGGAGCAGGTGGCACAACAGTAGTATGATCAAGAGACACGGCCCCAATTTCTGGGTGGGTAGCAGGCTCTGCTGTTTCCGCCAGATCCTGGGTTGCACCCGCAACTTGGGCTTCAGTCCGCCCACCCTCAGCCAGAAACCGCAGCACATCCTGCTTACTCACCCGCCCTGCTAACCCGGTGCCCTGGATCTGCCGTAAGTCGATTTGATGCTCGGCTGCCAGCTTTGCCACCACTGGCGAGATCGGCCCAACCCCAGCAATACGCCGCGATGGGTAACTCGCTGCTGGTAACCCCTGTATATGTTGTTCGGGTATTGCTATAGCAGACTCTGCTGCTGCAACCGGTGATATCGCCGTAGGCTGGGTATTCGCTGCTGAAATGCGTCCAACAACCGTACCGACCCGCACACGCTGGCCTGCTGGCACCACAATTTCGCTCAGCACCCCAGCGGCAGGTGCGGTGATTTCGGTATTAATTTTATCGGTTTCAATTTCGAGCAGTGCCTCATGCAGCGCCACGGAATCGCCTACCTGCTTCAACCAGTTAGCGACAAATCCCTCAACAACGCTCTCACCAAGCTGAGGCATAATAATATCGGCCATGGTGCAACTCTCCGCTCTGCACGCTATGCATCACGCATCTCAGTACGCCAATAACTCGCGTGCTGCCTTCAGAATCTTTGCCGTGTCTGGGCGATACGCATCCTCCAACGGCGGGCTATAGGGCACTGGTGTATCCGGTGCGGCGATCCGGGTAATTGGGCCATCCAAATACTCAAAGGCATGCTCAGCGATCAACGCAGCTACCTCACCACCAAATCCGCTCGTAATCTGGGCTTCGTGTACAATTAATACTTTGCCGGTCTTACGGGCAGTTTCTAAAACAGCTTCCTTATCCAACGGTTTGAGCGTGCGTAGATCCAATACTTCAATGCTACGCCCATCGGCGGCAAGTTGCTCAGCGGCAATGAGTGATTCACGTACCATACTGCCGTAGGTAATGATACTCAATTCCTCGCCAACCCGTGCCAATGCGGCCTTACCAATCGGAATTATTCCCTGTGCGCCAAGTACCACCGGCGCACGCATGGAACGGTACAGTAATTTATTTTCAAAATAGATCACTGGGTTTGGATCACGAATCGCGCTTAAGAGCAACCCATAGGCATCAACCGGGTTAGCTGGCATAACGACCTTTAGGCCAGGTGTATGTGTAAACCAGGCTTCCGGGCTTTGCGAGTGGAACGGCCCACCACGCAACCCTCCACCATTTGGAGCACGAATCACAATTGGAACTGCTGCACCCCAACGATAGTGATTGGTCGCCGCATAATTCACAATCGAATCAAATCCCACACTAATGAAATCGGCAAACTGCATCTCGATTACTGGGCGTAACCCCATAAAGGCCATGCCAATCGCTGCACCAATCATGCCTAGTTCGGCCATGGGTGTGTCGATCACACGCTTCTCACCAAATTCCTCAATCAGGCCTTGCGTCACCTTAAATGCGCCACCATACACGCCAATATCCTGGCCGAGCAGTAACACACTTGGGTCGCGCTGCATTTCCTCACGCAGTGCTGCCCGAATCGCCTCAAGATATGTGATCTCTTCTGGCGCACTTGCCGTGATGATATCCTCAATGCGTTGTTGATCCCAGGTCATAGAAGTTCCTTATGAGCGATGGAACGATGGAACCATGGAGCATGCGAGCGCACAGCGCAAGAACGCAGGAGCTGTGGAGCCGGGTACCAGACCAGGGTGCCAGACCGGGGTGCCCCGGTGTAGTATTGGAATAGACTCACCTTGTCTCCTTGTCTCCTTATCTCCTTGTCTATAGTTGCCCCATATCTACGTATCCGGTTCTTGGTTCTCCGCGTGCGCGAACACAAGGTTCGCCAGTACGATGATCGTTCTTAGTTCTTGGTTCTGCGGTTCTGCGGTTCCGCGCTGTTACGCATACACCCCAACCATCAGCGTTGCAGGATCCGGGTAGGGGCAGGCTTCCGCATAGGTTACCGCATCCTCGACTTCCGCTTCCGCGCGCGCAACCACCGCTTGAATCCCAGCATCATTAATGAGGCCCTGCTCAGTGAGGTATGCCTCAAAGTGTTGTAGTGGATCGCGCTGCTGCCATTTGTTAATCAGTTCTTTTGGTACATATGCCATGTTGTCGTGGATGGCATGCCCACGCATACGCATCGTCTTGCATTCAATCAGGGTTGGTCCGCCATTATTACGTGCTCGCGCAACCGCCTCTTGTACAGCACTATACACAGCAATAACATCATTGCCATCAATCACCTCACCGGGCATGCCATAGCCTGCTGCACGGTCGGCAATATTAGCGATACGCATCTGATGAGAAAGTGGCGTTGAGTACGCATATTGATTGTTTTCACAGATAAACACCGCTGGCACTTCATAGACTGCTGCCCAGTTGAGTACCTCGTGGCACAACCCCTCGCTGCTACTACCATCACCAAAAAAGGTAAGTGCAACACGTGGCTCGCCCCGCAGCTTAAAGGCATGTGCAGCACCTACGGTAATGCCCATGGAGGCAGGTAACATGCTCACATAGCCAAAAATACCAAGGCTCAAATCGCCACAGCCGTGAGTATTGCCATCGCGCCCACCACTCACACCCGCCGCACGCCCAAGGTATTGGGCCATGAGTCGGCGTGGAGTCATTCCACGAATAAGATACGCACCAAGATCGCGATGCATTGGCGCGATCACATCATCAGGGCCAAGTGCAAGCGCTGCGCCAACGCTAATCGCCTCGTGGCCTAATTGCGAGAAACACCCACCTGCGATCTTCGTCTGCCGATGCAACAACATCACGCGATCATCAAATATCCGTGTAAGTCGCATCCAGTAATGGGCCTGCAGTAGTAATTCTGGGGAAAGGAGAGCCATGATGGGTGCTCCAGTTGGCAAGACTCGAAGTAATGGAACGATGGAACGATGAAGCCGGGTACCCTCTGGGTGTAGCATTGGAGCATTGGAACGTTGGAATGCTGGAGCATTTGTGATGCTTGCGTTCCTGCTCTTTGCGTCTTTGCATCTTTGCGTTTCCGTACTTCAGCTGTATAGAGCGATATAGTTCCAGGTGAAGGGTTGAGACATGAGCAGCACGTCTTTGCGTTCTTGCGTTTTGCGCTCTGCGCTGTTGCGTTCTTGCGCTACCCCTGGTTTCGCTTCAGTTTCTCGTCCAGTCGTCGCTCGGCATCCAATCGTTCGAGCACATAATCGCCCATGTCCATGAAGCGCATGCCCTCCACTAGTTGCGGATGAACTGCTTGGACAAGTGTGAACATGGCTTGAGCTACACGTCGATAGGTCGGGTGGCCCTGTGGTGCGCTGCGTAGTTCGGCCAGGTGATATAGTTCGCGCAAATTGAGGGTAACCCGCCAACGCATGCGAAAGGCCATCGGCACTGCATACTGTGCTTGGGCTGGTAATTCGGTTGCAATACGATTGGCGATAGTTGCGGCTTGCTCTAGTGCTTGGCAGTAGGATGTGTCAAGGCCAGCAGCAAGTAATTCAGTTGGAACAATGTATCCCAAACCAACACCAAAACGCTGGCGTTCCTGTGTGAGCATACGATGGCGCTGCAGATCACGATACGCACCAATATCTGCAATGATATCGAAGCTATAACGCGCCTCCTCAAATGCGCGCCCTGGGCGCTGGAAGCGGCTCTTTCGCTCACCCACATAGGCGCGGATCAGCGACTGGCGTTCATCCGCCGAAAGCTGCTCGGCGACACTGCGCGCTGTTGCCAGGCTCAACTCCCCATGTGGGTAGAGGATTGCCGCAACAACCCGCACCTCAGCATCACTATCCACATCCACAAGGGTTACGCCATAGGCGCTTCCTAATGCATCCGTATCAGCCACACTTGAGTTCGGCACCAGCGCTGCGCTAAGCTCTTCGGCGCGCTGTTGTGTTGTACGCAGATACTCATGCTGCGCACGGCCGCGCTCGGTCTTGGGGCGCTTTACAAATGATGGGATCAGCCCATCCAACGATTGTTGTAATGTTGCGGCCAGATCGGTAAGTTCGGCCTGTGGCGCTGAATACAGGCGGTTGAGCAGATGCTCAAATGCACGCCCATTGCCAAATAACCCAACATTCGTGAGCGTGGCCATCGGCAGTAGACCGCGCAAAATATCGCAAGCTTTGGCACGTGTAGCACTATTATAGGCACGCTCAGATGTGCCTCCATCACGTGGGGAGGTTGCTCGAACATGCGCAATGGTTGGCTCAAGCAGATTTGAGTAGCAATCGAATAGACCATCGAGCGCGGATTCGTATGCCTGTGCAAACGTTGATTCCTGAATAACACGCTCACGGAGATAGCGGTAGTGCCCGCCTACTTTGCGATTAAACACGACATAACGTGTCGATTTCTCCAGCGGGCTAATCCCAATCCGGCTATCTTCCAATACTTTGGCGGCGATATTACTGATTCCTTCGCATGCAACATGTGCGCCACCTAACTCAGCCACCGAATCATCTCCATATCCCACCAGGACACGTTCATAAAAGGCTTCGGCCTGTTTAACCGCTACGAGTTGATCGGCGCCAATGCCACCCGTAATGGCAGCAAAACCAGCTTCCGGGGCTTGAATAAATTCATCGAGTAGGATGCGCCGCAGGCTTTTATCTGTTCGGCTATAACGCGAGAAGAGTGCGCCCTTGACAACCTCGGGCAAGTTACGTAGCCCAAACACCCCTGCATCCAAATCGGTGACGAATGGAGCAAGCAGTGCCCGTTCGTCGTCGCTAAAATGATCTCCCCAGGGGTCAGTAACGGTTGTCACAACATACTCCTTTTAAGCAGTGGAATGATGGAACGTTGGAACGATAGAATGATGGAATGATGGAGCAGCTCTCGGTTCTCTTGTTCTCTTGTTCAGTTCTGCGGTTCTTGTTCTCTTGTTCTCTTGTTCTCTTGTTCTCTTGTTCAGTTCTGCGGTTCTGCGGTTCTGCGGTTCTGCGGTTCTGCGCTGTCATCCCGTTCCGCGCCGTACAAACCGATCGCGCAGCATGGCCAAACTTCCACGTTGATATACGAGCCATTCTATCACGAGTACCAGCAGTGCAGCTGCGGCCAGCCAACGCCAGAACTCCTGGCGGCCAACCTGTTCGCGAGTGATGGCCTGTTGCAAGCCGCTGGCCTGTGTAATCGCTAAATCTGGCTGTGGTGCGATCCGTGATTCACGCTCATTCTGGAGGTTATCCGCATAGCGCCGCCGCGAGAGCAACTTGTCGCCAGCATACAGTTCGACACTATAGGCCCCAAGTTGTTCGGTATCGGCAAAGACAATCTGCCCATTACGAATATCCGGGGTAACGACCTGCCCATTAGGGGTGGTGACACGCACACTCGTGATCTGCTGATCGACAGGTAAAACGATCGCCTGGCCAGGAACAATCTGCGCACTATCGGCACCAAATCCAGGCGCAAGGTAGCTCATCACATTCGACATCAACAACGGGAAGGCGATATTGAGCGGTAAATCCGAATTCTGGAGTGCAAATGCGATCACCACTACCCGCCGCCCCTCACGTTCACCAGCGACAACGAGTGGCCCACCCTCACTATTGACCACAATCCGCGCCCAGGCTCCCGGTACAATCCGCGCGGCCTTCAGAATATTCACATCCGAGAGGCTAACATTGCGTAATAATGGCTCTTCACCCGCTGCAGGCCGTACTCCAGGAAAATCGAGTAACCCGGTCACCGAGAAAAACTCAGTCGAACGGGGTGGCGCAATGATCAGGAGATTTCCAGGTGGTAGCTCAGCTGGGATGACTGTATCGAGAATCGTGACTGGCACTTGCGCGGCTGTTTCAGTAAATGTGCTGGTTGCCGCTGGTAACTTCTGAACTTTAACCCCTGGCAGCAGCCCTAATGCCACCTCAACAAACCGATTTCCTGGGCTTACAAGGCGCACACGAGTGCCCTCACCAATATTTGAAACCGCCCAACCATGGTCATCAAGCGCCAGTGGATCTTCTGCCGATGGAGCTAAACGCGCCTCTGCTACTTGGACAGTTGCAGGAACATCAATAGTAATTGAACGATTGGCAGTTGGTGATTCAAATGCGCCCAGTTCCAGATCGTATGCCTTTGTGAGTTCGCCATCCAGGTAAATATCAAGCCGCCTTCGCACCGTTCCTGGGCCGTAATTGGTCGCCTGTGCAAAGAAGGTTTGTCCACCTGCACTTGGTTGAAGCGTTGTTGCACTAATTGCTGCATTTGCACCACTTGTTCCGATCACAAAATAACGAACCGTTGCGGGCATATTCAGGTCTGTAGGGATTTCGACATTGCCATCCGAGATAATCGCGACCTCACTATCTGGCTCACGCGCCGAAAGTGCTGCTGCCAGTGCAAGCGCCTGTGAGAAATCCGAACCACCGCTTGTACGCACCTGAATATTCTGGATAGCATCGCGTAGTTGGCGTGGATCGGTCGTTGATGCGGCCGGTATTTCCATTACTCCGCCAGCAGCAATGATCGTTGCGCGCCCACCATCTGGCATTTGATCAACCAGTGTGATCGCCTGTTGCTTTGCTGCATCCAAACGCGTTCCATTCGCATCTGTTGCGGCCATACTCGCCGAGCGGTCGATCAACACAATCAGATTGCGGCCAGAAATACCAATTGTTTTGAAAAAAGGCCGTGCCAACGCGAAGGCCAGCAGCAGAAGTAACAATAGTTGGAGTACAAGCAGCCAATTGAACCGCAGCCGCTGCCAAGGCGCATTTGCCTCAACATCACGTATCATGCGCCGCCAGAGGAATGTCGAAGAAACTGGCCGATCTTCACGGCGCAGCTTCAAGAGATACATCGCAATAATCAGCGGCCCAGCCACAGCTAAGGCAAGCAATGCTAATGGAGCAAGAAATGGCATGATTCACCAGAGTGGTTGTCACCTTGTCGCCTTGTCACCTTAATCACCGTAACACTCCACGCTGTCGTAATGTCGATAGCACCAGATCATCGATTGGGGTGCTGGTATCAACGGCGATATAGTTCATGTTGCGGCCTTGGCAATAGCGTTCGATTTCAGCCTTCCAGGCATGTAACTGCTCTTCATAACGCTTCATTAACTGCGGGTCGGCACTGATTTCAACAGGCTCACCACCCTCGGCATCCAGCAACCGAAAGTCGCCATCGAGTTCAGGATGGAGCTCCTGGGGTGCCAACATATGCAGTACCGTTACCTCGAATGAGCGGGTCGTCAGGATTTTTAATGCATCTTGCCAGCCAGCGTCCATCAGATCCGAGCAGAGCAAGAGTGGGCCACCGCGTGGGGCTTCCTGGGCATAACGGCGGCATGCATCGGCCAGCCCTGCGCTCCC
>JANLSE010000294.1:0-2007 GCA_031362265.1 Roseiflexaceae bacterium | reverse complement strand
TCGCGTGCTGGTGCTGATGCCGAAGCACTGTATGAGTCGTTAGCGTTTCGTGTGCTGGATCGAGACGAGCGCTGGGAACGCACACTCTAGTACACTGAAGTGTAGATTGTTGCGCTACGCGCACCGCATTAGGACGAGCTAAAGCTCGTTGAAAACCGAGAGGAACTTCTGGAGCCTTGTACTAGTACTCGTTGACCATAGATAGCCCAACTATGTGCGCTCTGAGTCCTTGTGCCCGATGTGATCAAGAGCCACAAGACATTTGAGTCAATGGGGCGTTAGTTGGTGCCACCATCTAGCGCACCATAATCAAGTGGGTTGACATTCACACCATCTTTCCAGACCTCATAGTGTAAGTGTGGGCCATTCGCCTGACCGGTTGCGCCAACAAAGCCAATAATCTCGCCACGTTCAACATGCTGCCCATCCTCCACATTGTATCGGCTCAGATGCGCATAGGCGGTTTTATAGCCATCGCCCTGGATTGCAAGGTAATTTCCAGCTGGCCATGTATCGGGTTTGACCTGCGCGGTACCGCTGTGGGTTGCGTAGATCGGCACCCCTTCAGTTCCCTGTGGGTCGGCTTGGCCATCCCCATTACCATCAAGTGCGAGATCGACACCACCCCAAATCTCGGCTGGGGCGTGTGAGCCGACCCCGTAGCCTTGGGTGAGCTTGATGTGTGGTGATTGGAGTGGGTTGCCATAAGGAGCGTTTGGCTCTCCTGGCAGCCCACGCCCGGTTTGCGAGGCGGAACCAGCAATACCAGCAGATTTGGGTTGCTGAGGGTTATTGCCAGGCCAACTGCTGAAAACCGTGGTTTGGGTTCGATTCTGAAAGAGGAGGTAGGCGACAATTGCAATTGCAAAGATCAGAAGTGCTGTTTGTAATGGCGAGCGTTCTGGGCCGATCATGGAATAATACCTTGGCGCCAGCCTTGCACAAGCGAATTGACCGCATCAATATAACCAGGCACATTATTCTCGAATGAGGGCGCATAGATTGGGATGATTTGTTCTACGGTATAGGCATCACGGCCATTAATATATTCTCGATCAAGTAGTTTATACCAATCCTCGATCCCTTCGGCCCAACTAGCATAATCGCGGAATCGGTTATAACAGGTAGCATACCCAGCGCAAATGATATTGCCAACATTATGGGTACTACTACCATCTGGCTTTATCCCGGCCCAACCACCATTTGTACCAGCACTGGATTCATGAATAAAGAAAGCAACCGCATATGCTGGATCGATCCCATACTGGATGCCGAGGTTATAGAAATCACGGCCCGAACCGGTAGCTGGGGAATTATACGATTGGAGAATCGTATCGATTTGCTCAATTGTGATCGTAGGTGGGCCAACAATTGAGCTCTCACCAAGCGGTGCTGATCTTGGCTGGATGAATGATCGCGCAGGTGCAGCGACATCGGGTGCTACGGTATGAATCACCGCATCGCCCATTGTTGATGCCCATGCCCCCCATTCACGCGGCCCATCATAAAATCCTAATGGTGTTCCAAGTGGTGTCCAGCGTAGCATTGAACCAAGCACGAGGCAGATTAGTAAGCAGGCAATAAATGCCTGATTAGGCCCTAGCACAGGCACATAATATGTCTCGATGAAATCCTCGATTGGTCGTGGTGCGCTCTGCCGCCGTGGTTTGGGTGCAGGTGTGGTTGTGGGCTGGGCCGGCATGGCGGTACGTTCAAGGCTCGCCTGCAATATGCTTTTTACCTGAGCAGGTGCACTTTTGAAGACCTTAGGCTCAATGATTGGCTTTTCAGCGGTGATCACAGGTGCGACAGCGCGTGCCGGTTTTGCTGCTGGTTGTGGTTGGTATGGCTGCTTCTGTGGAGGATTTGCTGAGAATTGGCCAGTCTCACGCCGCTGTACAGCACTTGGCATCACTGTGCCAGCATACGATTTAGGCTGTACAGCTGCTTGTTTTCTTGGCTGCGCACTTGCAGGCACAACGCGATTCACATCGGTTGCCAGAATTG
>JANLSE010000284.1:0-6342 GCA_031362265.1 Roseiflexaceae bacterium | reverse complement strand
GAATTCTTCCGAGATGATGGGCAATGTTGTGCGAAGGCGCTGCTAATGATCGCCCGTCTGAATCCGTCTTTGTTGGTTGACAAGTAGATCTCTGCCCGCTATAGTCACCATGCGCGTTTTAGTGGAACTAGGTCAGGGTATCCAATAAGGTATCCAATATGGATGTAATCAATACAAGAGCGAATACACATACTATGGCGCAACCTGGGGAGCATGTACAGATCGTACAACTGCGGCTACTCATTGAAGGATACGAGCAGGCACGCAGCGACGGGCTCTGTGTGGCAGGTGCGTGGGAGGTTGCGCGCCAGCGATTTGCTCATGAGGAGCTTGTTGCACTCTTCCAGATCTGCACTTTCTTTTCAGGCAATTACGACAAGTCACGCGGCGGAGGGTTAAGCGAGCTTGATATTCTGCCTGCTGAACTGTGGCAACATGTAACACTCAAGAAAGAGACGAGCGCTGCACCTGCCAATAAAAGAAATGTTTGGCAAGCTCGGCAGTGAGTATATACAAAACAAGAATCGTTGCTAGTATGATCATAAACAGAGCTGGAATTGGGCTAAAGCCCAACAAACCAGCCAATGGAGTATAGGGAAGTATGAGTGTTAGTGCATCGATAATAAGCGTGGCAATCAGGAGCGATTTCCCTGGTTTACTCTTGTAGAACGGGCCGTTGGTACGGATGACAAGGACAATCAGCGATGCGGAAATGACAGACTCGACAAACCAACCGGTTCGAAATTCTTGCGGGCTGGCATGTAATAGCAGTAGCAGCACTCCAAATGTCAGATAATCAAAGATAGAGCTCACCAGGCCAAAGGTGAGCATAAAATTGCGAATAAAGCGTAGATTCCAACGTCGCGGTTGGGTGATTGCTGTTGGATCCACATTGTCAGTGGCAATCGCCGTTTCAGGAAAATCGGTGAGCAGGTTCGTCAGCAGGATCTGTGTTGGGAGCAGTGGCAAGAACGATAATATCAGCGATGCGCCAGCCATGCTAAACATATTGCCAAAGTTTGCACTTGTAGCCATAAAGATGTATTTGAGTGTATTGGCAAATGTGACACGCCCCTGTTTAACACCCTCAATTAATACGCTAAGGTCGTGTTCGAGCAACACAATATCGGCGGCCTCACGCGCCACATCGACAGCACTTTCTACTGAAATACCAACATCAGCCGCATGGAGTGCGGATGCATCATTGATGCCATCACCCATATAGCCAACAACATGGCCAGCCTTTTTAAGCGCCAGAATAATCTGTTCTTTTTGATTGGGCTCAATCTCTGCGAAAATGTTGATACTACTGACTTGCTTGGTCAAGGCTGCACTACTCATGGCGCGCAGGTCCGATCCCGTCAGGATGGTGGCATCCAGCAACCCAACCTGTTGGCCGAGATGTGCCGCAACCAAGCGATTATCGCCAGTAATGACCTTGAGGGCAACCCCAAGTTGTGCGAGTTGCTGGATTGTTGTAGTAATACCAGCTTTTGGTGGGTCGGCTAAAACAACAAAGCCCAGAAATACCATTGCGGTTTCCGAGCTTTTGCTGATTGTTGTTTCGCTGCCCATATCGCGATATGCTAGGCCAAGTGTACGAAACCCATCCTGACTGCGTGCTGCAAATGTTGCCTGAATCGTTGCTGCAACTGTTTCAAGGGGCACCAATTGGCCAGCTTCCCCTTCAGCCTGATCGCAAACCTCTAGGACATTATGCAATGCGCCTTTGGTGATCATGAGATTTTGGGTTTCGTGGGCAACCAGAATACTCAGCCGCTTCCGCAGAAAGTCGTATGGCACTTCGTCGAGGCGCTGATAGGCAGATAGATCGAATGGTTGGTGCTTTCGAATTGCCTCATCGATTGGGTTCACATAACCCGACTCATAGGTCGCATTAATGTATGCATAGCGCGCCACAGTCTCGCTTGGGTTGCCCTGTACATCCAGGGTTGCTTCAACATGCACCTGCCCCTCGGTTAAGGTGCCGGTTTTATCTGAACACAGCACATTCATACTGCCAAAGTTCTCGATTGCGGCAAGCCGCTTGACAATAACTTTTTGCTTGGCCATTTGTTTGGCGCCATGGGCCAAGTTGATACTAATGATTGCTGGTAAGAGTTGGGGTGTCAGGCCAACTGCCAAAGCAAGCGAGAAGAGGAATGAGTCCAATACTGGGCGTGCCAGATACACATTAACTGCAAAGATGACAACGACAAGCACTAATGTGATTTCCATCAGGAAATAACCAAAATGGCGAATCCCACGTTCAAATTCGGTTTCAGGCGGTTGAATCTGGAGCCGCTCGGATACTTGGCCGAATTCAGTTGCGATGCCAGTGTGTACCACCACTGCTTGTGCGCTTCCGCTCACTACATGTGTTCCCATAAAGAGCGTGTTGGTACGCGCACTCAGCCCAGTATCGGCGGGCAGTACTCCACTATTCTTTTCGGCGGGGTATGTTTCCCCAGTGAGGGCCGCTTCATCCACGAACAGATCAGTGGCTTGTAATAGCAGGCAATCGCCAGGGATCGTTGCGCCTGCTGCCAGCAATACTAGATCTCCGGGTACAATTTCTGCGACAGCGACTTTGACCTCGTGGCCATCACGTAGGATGGTTGCTTTGGTTTGCACCACCGCCAGCAGTTTTGCAATCGCATTCGCTGCACCACGTTCCTGCCAGAATCCTAAGATACTACTGGCTATCACAATCAGCAGAATAATGATGGCGTTGGTATGATCGCCAAGGAACAGCGACAATATTGCTGCACCAATCAGGATCAGGGTAATTGGGCTTGCAAACTGCTGGAGCAACAGGCGTAGGCCATTCCAGCGTTTGGGCGGTTGCAGTTTGTTTGGCCCAAAGCGGGTGAGAGCAGTTGTCGCTTGGGTACTAGTCAACCCCTGTGGTGTGCTATCGAGCTGATCGAGCACCTGAGTAACAGGCATGCTCCAGAATATTGGTAGGAATGGATTCATGGCCGCTCCCTGAGCTTGGATTCGTATGTCAAATGAGCGCAGGGCATTACAGAGCGGTAGTAAGAATTGCCGCTTTTGGTCTATGCATATATTGAGCGATCCAGACCTTATCTGTGGCGGCCACCCAAGATTCGCAGCAACAACAGAAACAGGTTGAGAAAGTCAAGATACAGTATGAGCGCGCCAACGATTGCCATTCGCTGAGCGCCCGTATCGTCAATCGCTTGCTGGGTAAGCCGTTTGATTTTCTGCGTGTCGCTAGCGATCAGGCCAACAAAGATAATGACACCAATATAAGTTACAATCCAATAGAGTGCAGGGCTTTGCAAAAAGAAGTTGGCGATCGAAGCGATCACAAAGCCAATCAGGGCCATACCGAGCAGACTGCCGATTCGTGTCAGATCGCGTTTGGTCACATAGCCGTAAAAGCTCATTACACCAAATGTTGCTGCGGTAGTGAAGAAGGTTGAGGCGATTGATTCACTTGTGTAGGCAAGAAAGATTGCGGAGATTGTCAGCCCGTTGATTGCTGAATAGGCAAGGAAAAGCCCAGTCGCCACTGCTGGCGAGATTCGATTGATTGCTCTGCTAAGCCCGATTACCATTCCGATCTCAATAATAAACAGAATCCAAATCGTAAATGGATTCCCATAAATCAGGTTGAGTAGCTCTAGCGAATTGGCGGTGTAGGCCGCAACCGCACCTGTGACAAGCAAGCCAGCGGTCATCCAGGCATATACCTGAGTAATGATGCTACTCTGGCGCAGTTGCGCATCAGCACTCACGATTGGGGTAGGCGACGAGTACATGGCATCTTCTCCGTATTATTCGAATCGCGACAGATTGGCTCTATGGGAGGCATAGCGCTCCCAAGGGTAGCTACCATTATAGCGCTATAACTGCTATAAGGGTGAGACTTAGCGTTTTGCGACCAACGAAGTAAAACCTTGTGTTCGCCCGACAACCGCTCGTCGTAGTGTCACTGTTCGACGTTAGGATGCGTGAAGAAAGCTACGCCTATCAGTGCTCCTTTGAGTTGTCGAGACACGACCATCACAATGATCGTGGTTGACTCATAGCCAACACTCACAAGGTAGCATACCATCCTAAAGTGATTGTGATACACAGCTAAGGCCTGGCTAAAAGCATAAAGATTGGTTATGCTTGGTGCATATGCTACAGTATAGTCGCGCCTATTACGTTTTACGCCTTCGGATCGGAAGGAGATATACAGTATGAGCAACCCAAATACCCAACTTCCCAAAACCATGTCTGCTGTTGTCTGCCGTGGCCCGCATGATTATCGGCTCGAAGAGTGGGCAGTGCCACGCCCCGGCCCAGGCGAGATTGTCGTGCGTGTCCATTCGGTTGGGATTTGTGCCAGCGATCTGAAATGCTATCTCGGCGCGCCGCTCTTCTGGGGCGATGCGAATCGGGTGGGATACTGCCAACCACCAGTGATCCCAGGCCACGAGTTCGTCGGTGAGGTTGTTGCGCTTGGTGTGGGTGCCAGCGAGCAGTATGGCCTTGAGATTGGCGATATGGCTGTATCCGAACAGATTGTACCGTGTTGGGAGTGCCGCTACTGTAAGCGCGGCCAGTATTGGATGTGCATGCAGCACGATATCTATGGCTTTCGTCAGAAGACATTCGGGGCCATGGCTGAGTATATGCTGTTTCCCAAAGGTGCGCTCAACTATAAGATCCCGCGTGAAATCCCAACTGAGCATGCAGTATTCATCGAGCCGCTAGCCTGCTCGATCCATGCTGTCCAGCGTGGTGAGATTGAGTTTGGTGATGTGGTCGTCATTGCCGGGGCTGGGCCACTTGGCCTTGGCATGATCGCTGCAGCCCGCCTCAAAAACCCAGGTCTGCTGATTGCGCTTGATCTCGACGATAAGCGGCTGGAGGTGGCGCGTGCCTGTGGTGCGGATATGGGCATAAATCCGCGCGCCGAGGATGCGGTGGCAAAGGTGCATGCACTTACCGAGGGTTATGGCTGTGATGTGTACATCGAGGCTACCGGCCATCCGGGTGCGGTCGAGCAGGGATTACATATGATTCGTAAGCTCGGCACCTTCGTTGAGTTTAGCGTGATGCGCGAGCCTGTGACCGTAGATTGGACAATCATCGGCGATACGAAGGAATTGAATATCCATGGCTCACATCTTGGCCCGTACTGCTACCCGATTGCAATTGATATGCTGAAGAAGGGTCTACTGCCCATGGAACATATCATTAGCCATCATATGCCGCTGGCGCGCTTCCAAGAAGGAATCGATCTGGTAGCGGCAGGTGATCGGTCGATCAAAGTCACTCTGCAACCCTAATTTGTTGCTATACACAAGATGTAAGGAAATCTAGGATGAAACGATCCCTCAAGCTCGGGCTGCTGCTCGTAAGCATCATCTTTCTGACCGGGCTGCCAGGTCTTTCGTCGTTTGCTGCTCCACAACTCACACCGCCGCCCGAGCTAGCCCAAGGCGCTCAGCCGCTCGACACAGTGGCAAAGCTACCCGTGCCGCCGCCGAACATGGACAAGGTTCCATCCGAAGATAGTGTCAGCGAGACTCTTGGCGAGCCATTGCGCTTCGCCATCCCGATGACCGTCACACTGACGCCTGCGACCGATGGCACGTGGGAGCGCCTTGCTAACGATCGGCTGCTGTGGCGATTGCGTATCGCCTCTGCCGGTGCCTATTCGCTCAATCTAGGTTTCACTCACTATCACATGCCACTAGGCGGTACGCTCTGGCTTTACACACCAGATTACCAGACCTTACGTGGCCCGTTTACTGCAGCCGATAACGAGGCTCACGGCCAGCTTTGGACGCCGATCCTCGCAGGCGAAGAGATCGTAATTGAGGTCGAGCTGCCAGCCGACCAGCAGACCGCGCTCGATTTGATGCTCACCTCTGTCAATTATGGCTACCGCGACATGCTCAGCTTCGACAAATCGGGCTCTTGCAATATCGATGTTGCCTGCTCAGAGGCCGCTGGTTACGACCAGCAGATTCGTTCGGTAGCCGTCTACTCGACTGGCGGGAGCCGATTCTGCACCGGTGCGCTGATCAATGACACCGCTCGAGACGGAAAACCCTACTTCCTGACAGCCAATCACTGTGGTATGAACGTTGGCAACGCACCCTCACTGGTGACCTATTGGAATTATGAAAACCCAACGTGTCGTGTACCAGGTAGCCCATCCAGCGGCCAGGCTGGTAGCGGCTCATTGGTGCAGTTTATGACTGGTGCGATCTTCCGCGCCAGCTATGCGCCATCCGATATGACACTGCTTGAGTTGGATGACCCGATGAACCCGGCCTTCAATGCATACTGGGCTGGTTGGGATCGATCTGGTGT
>JANLSE010000278.1:0-3132 GCA_031362265.1 Roseiflexaceae bacterium | reverse complement strand
CAATTCTTGACTTGTTGCTCCTGCCACATTGCATAACTATGCATCTGTGCGAACTGGCGATCTTTCAGCGCTAAGACCTCAGAGCGGTATTGATGGTATACCTGTGCGTGTCGTTGGTACAATCGCTGCATTCGCTCCTCGTATACATTCGGATCGCGAATATGTGAAAGGTTCGAGTTCGGGCGAGTTCGATACTCAAAATAAATCTCAGGTAACACCACACCTCGATAGCCACACTCAAGCATACCAATCCAGATATCCCAGTCTTCGATACTGTTCAATTCAGCACAATACCCGCCTACCTCTTCCCAACACGTTCGCCGATATACAGAAGCAATTGGCACCACGTTTTCTACCAACATATCAGGCAGTTCATATGCCTGGGGCCGATATTCACCTGTACGCTCACCAAAAATTCGATAGTGACAGCCAACAAATCCAACCTCAGGCTGCCTTTCGAGTACTGCTACCGCCTGCTCCACATATGTCGGAAGAATGCGGTCGTCTGCATCCAGCGGTAAGACATAATATCCTTTTGATTGGTTAATCGCATAGTTTCTTGCGTGTGCTACTCCTTGATTCTGGGTGCGTAATACACGCAGCTGCGGATGCGGAATAAGTGCATCAAGTATTTCGATTGTTGCTTGCTCGGTCGATCCATCATCAATAAGCACAACCTCAACGGCAGGGTAGGTCTGTTGCAATGCGCTCTGCAAGGCCTCCTGAAGATATGCGCCAAGGTTATAGCATGTAATCACAATACTTACTATTGGCATTGAACTCTCACGACCTGTGCTAACCTGCACTGAAAGTAGCTAATGTGGGGTACGACGCCGTGATTTGATTCGTCGGCGTAGGTATGTAAAAGCGCTCTCCTTACGCAAGATCTCCCACTCTTCAGTTGCAAGCTGTAACTTTTCGTTAAGTTGCTGCGCTACAGCCTGCCAATTGAGCGTCTGCTGCTGATGATAGTCACGCGCCTCTTCCAACTGTTTGATCCAATTTGCTCGTTCCTCAGCAATCAATTGCCAGTTCCGAATCTCGGCATGCAACCCACCAACTACACCCTCAGCATAATTTGCGCTACCCGACAATTGGCCTAGCCTCGCCACCATTTGTGCTTGGCCGTCTGAATAGGCAATGAGCCTAGCGAACTCGCCGGCCCATCCAGCTATCACTTGCGGCATCCACTGCCCATAGAGCGCTGCGTGCCGTTCGACAATTTGGCCAATCAGGCGCGCATAATTCTCTGGTTGGCTAGAGGCGCTATACATTGACCCATAGCGGACCCGATACTCGAAGAGTGTTTCGGGAATGATGTACCCTCGATAGCCTACCTCTAGCATCCCAATCCACAGATCCCAATCGTGCATACCACGCATTATTTCACAATAGCCACCCGCACACTCCCACGCCTCGCGCCGAAAAAGCGATGCGACCATCGCACGATTACTCCAAAGCATTTCGGGTAAATTGCACGTTTCATACTGAATCGATCCGTGTCGGTTATCGAACTCACGATAGTAGCATGAAACAAACCCAATTTGGGAATCAGCTTCAAGCACTGCTATTGCTTGCTCAAGATACTGATGATTTATTCGATCATCAGCATCAAGGCAGCAAATCAATGCTCCCTGGGCATAGCGAATACCTGCATTTCGAGCTACTGGGAGTCCTTGATTTGATTGCCGCAAAAGGTGCACGCGTGGATGAGTTGCCATCTGTTGACAGACAATCTGCGTATATCGATCGGTTGATCCATCGTCAACAATGATAACCTCAATATCCGCACGCGTTTGCAGGAGCACAGATTCAACTGCTTCAGGAAGGTAAGAGCCCAGGTTGTAACAGGGGATGATAATGCTTGCGGTTGGAATTCCTACGAGTACTCGTGAATCTGCAATTGGCCGGATCCAGAACCGCACCTGTTGCTCCTCCTCCTCAACAATCGTGTTATCCCATCGATGATAGCCAAGGCCAGGTTTGCGTCGCGGATTCCAAATAACTATTGGCAGATCTTCCTTGAACAACCCACTCAAAGTACCAAGAGCGATAAGACGCGACCATGTTGACCACATATCGCTGCTGCGAATTCCCGCTGTAAGGGGCTCCCAGCTACTAAAACAGTAGGTCATCATATTATCTGGTTGTAGCGCATAACAATAACCACCATCTTGATTCTGCGTATTCCAGATCGCCCAAAATGCGCGAACCAGAGCATGTCGAACTTCTGATGACCGGTAGTCTGTGTACTTAGAAGCAACAGCAAGCACTGCAACGGCATCAAGATCTTCGCACGCACCACCGCCTAATCCAGCACCAAACATCCCATCAGATTGCTGCAATGAAAGTGTACTGTCAACCATCGCATGCAAATTGCAAATCGGGCGCCGAACATACTCATAGAAAGGTAGAAAGTGATATGCAGCAGCCATGGCATTAAGCGTCGATGAGCCCTGACGAACGCCCCAAAGCCCGGTTTCAATATCCTGCGCCTCATCGAGCCAGTCGAGCATGTGATGCACTGCCTGAACAGCTTCGAGATCCTGATCTTGCTCTGCACGAAATACGAGTGCTACGAGCACAAACATGATCCGATTGCTTTCTAGCCACGCATTCGACCATTGAAGGCCGCTAAGCCAACTAGTAAGAGTGCCGGGCACCAAGAACCAATCAGTATAGCTAAGCCGATAATTTGGTACAGCTCCAAGTACATCAAGAGCAGTGATCGCAAAATAAGACATCTGGAGGAGCATATACTCCTGATTGTGATCCGTATTAGTAATCGGATACGCCTGCAAAAGTGGATCGTAAAAAAGGCCAGTTGCAGCATCCTGACATTGTTGAATATTAGAAACCCAAATAGCACGATCTTCGGGCGAGATTTGCTGAAGCGTACCAACTCCCTCTAGTGTGATAATTGCACAGGCACTGGCAATTAAACTTGAAGGCATGCCAGAAGCATAGCGAAAACCTTGATCGTGCTGCATACTCCAAACCCAGCCTGCAATATGTTCGTTCATCTGAGCTGCGGTTACTAAGTCATAGGGAAGCACTCGATCAGCGCCAGAGCCAGTTATACGCCGCCCAATAAACCGCAACTCCGATCCTTCTGCGCCACCGAATTCCTCC
>JANLSE010000274.1:0-1969 GCA_031362265.1 Roseiflexaceae bacterium | reverse complement strand
CGCTGAGCAATCTGGCAAGATACTCGCTGTCAGCTTTCAGCAACGTTTTCGGCCAGTTGTTGAGCATGCCAAGCAAATCATTGCAAGCGGCGAACTAGGCGAACTAGTACGTGTGCTGCTAGTCGAGCCTTGGTATCGCCCAGCCGCCTACTATCGATCAGCAGGTTGGCGTGGCACATGGAAGGGTGAGGGCGGTGGCGTACTCATGAACCAAGGGCCACACCCGCTCGATCTGCTCTGCCACCTGATCGGCTCGCCAAGTAAAGTATGGGGATGGACACGTACACGCGCCCATACAATAGAGGTAGAAGATACCGCGCAAGCCATGCTTGAATACCCGAATGGTGCTCCTGGTTACCTGACACTAAGTACGGCCGAGGCAGGTGTTGAGCGCCGTATGCAGATTGTGGGCGATAAAGCGGTGTTGGAGCTCGTTGATGATGCACTGCGGATTATGCGGTTCACCCCATCACAAAGCGAATTCCGCGCAGCCAGCCAGAGCATGTGGGATGCCCCTGCAACGCAGAGTGAAGTGATTAACCTACCAGGCGATGGCGGCGGGCATCTGGCGGTCTACAACGACCTCGAAGCAGCCATCCGCACTGGCCAACGACCGCGTAGCGATGGCCGCGAATCCATAATGGGGCTGGAGTTGGCTAACGCAATTACTCTTTCAAGCCATCTAGGCACACCAGTCACTCTACCAATCGACCGATCTGCGTATGCAGAATTATTAGGGCACCTTCGTGGGGAGTGACCAGAGACAAGGAGACAAAGAAGCGCATAGCGCATAACGCATAGCGCAAATGCCAAAACAGCGACATGCCGTTCTTGCGTTCTTGCGTTCTTGCGTTCTTGCGTTCTTGCGTTCCATCGCTCTTAAAAGGAAATTCATGACTATTGGAATTGGGATCATCGGCACTGGCATGGTTGCGCGCTATCATGCCGAGGCGATTGCGCAGACGCAAGGCGTACAGCTTGTGGCAGTTTGCCGTGCAGATCCAACGCAGGCCACCGATGCCGCACAGCGTTTTGGTGTACCGTGCGAACTATCACTTGAGGCATTCCTAACCAGAGCCGATCTTGATGCTGTGTGTATTTGCACCCCCAGTGGGTTACATGCGGCACAAACGATTGCGGCGGCGCGCGCAGGTAAACATGTGCTCGTGGAGAAACCACTTGCCCTTTCACTCGCCGATGCCGACGTAATGATTGCGGCATGTCGTGAGCAGCAGGTTGTGCTTGGCGTAGCGCTTCAGCGGCGCAGTGACCCCCAATTCCAGGAATTACATGCGGCAATCAGTACTGGCGAATTAGGGCAGATTGTGCTTGGAAGTGTCAGTATTCCCTACCTGCGCACACAAAGCTACTACGATAGTGCGAACTGGCGTGGCACCTGGGATCTCGACGGTGGTGGCGCACTCATGAACCAGGGTATACACCTCGTCGACATGCTGCTCTGGCTGGCAGGTGATGTCAGTGAAGTCCGTGCGCAATATGGCACCCTAGCGCGTACTATCGAAGTAGAGGATTGCATCACCGTGGCGCTCCGTTTTGCGAACGGCGCATTCGGGAGTATTGTAGCGACGACCGCAGCAGCACCAGGATTCCCACATCGCATTGAAGTATATGGCACAAACGGCGGCATTCAAATTGAGGGCGAGCGAATTGTACGCTGGGCGACAACCGCTGGAGATCGGCTTGGCATGGATGCCGCAGTGCCACAGGCTGCAGGTGCGGGTGCTACGCCAACTGGCATCAGCGCTACCGGACATACCCGTATCATGCAAGATTTCGCCTCCGCCATCCGCGAACAGCGCGCGCCATTGGTTCCCGGTGAGGAAGGCCGCCGTGCATTGGCGGTTGTTCTCGCTGCCTACGCCTCCGCACGAAGTGGCAATAGCGAGTATGTGAGCAAACCCACCATCTGAGACCAAGAAACTGACTCGGTCAGTAACCACAGCCATTA
>JANLSE010000252.1:0-11030 GCA_031362265.1 Roseiflexaceae bacterium | reverse complement strand
GCATCCGAAGATCGTGTTGTAGGTTCGCTTGATCTTGAGCATGCACTCACCGAAGGACAGCGTCGCTTTGAGCCTGGCCTATTGGCCCAGGCCAATCGCGGTTTGCTGTATGTCGATGAGGTCAACCTGTTGGATGATCATCTGGTCGATGTCCTTTTGGATGCGGCTGCGATGGGTGTTAACACGGTTGAGCGCGAAGGTATCAGTGTTTCTCATCCAGCACGTTTCATTCTGGTAGGTACCATGAACCCGGAGGAGGGTGAGTTACGCCCGCAATTGTTGGATCGCTTTGGTCTGGCAGTTGAAATTAGTGGCATCACCGATATTCAGGGGCGCGTGGCTGTCATTGAGCGCCGTATGTCCTATGATGCCGAGCCAGATACATTTGCTGGCGATTGGCATAACGAAGAGCAGAAGCTAGCTGATCGTATTGCTGCTGCGCGTGCGTTATTGCCCGCGGTTCAGATCCGGCGTAACGATATGGCTGCTGTTGCTGGGCTGGCAGTTGAACTTGGTGTCGATGGGCATCGCGCCGATCTGGCTATTCTCGAAACTGCACGCACCCATGCTGCTTGGGCTGGTCGCACAAATCTATCTGCTGAAGATATTCGGCTCGCAGCCGAGTTGGCACTCCCACATCGTATGCGCCGCCAGCCGTTCACGGATGTGCGCCTCGATGAGAGCAAAATCGGGGCAATCCTCGAAAAGCTCGATGATGAGGGTGAACCAGATTCACAGCCAGGTAGTACCGACAACGTAAAAAAAAAGAGCAGCTAACGAGCGGTGAGGCCGATGGTGAGCGCCGTGAAGGCGAAGAGGGTAGTGGTACTCCTGCCTCAGCATCGGATGCATCGAGCAGTGATGGGCAAAGTAGCAGCGGCGATAAAGGTGCTGGTGAGAAGATTCTTCAATCTAACCAGGCTTTTCAGCCAAAAAAGATGGAAGGTCAGCGCGATCGCATGCAGCGGCGTAGCCCGGGGAAGCGCAGCCGAACACGCACCAATCGTAAACAGGGTCGCTATATTGCGAGCCGCCGCCAGCCACGTGTGAACGATCTGGCACTTGATGCGACATTGCGTGAAGCAGCGCTTTTTCAGAAGGAACGGCGTGAGGCACCGGACGCGCCACCACATCGTCGGTTGATCCTGAAGCGTAGTGATCTGCATCAGAAGATCCGGGTGCGGAAGACCCGCAATGCTGTTATTTTCGTGGTCGATGCCAGCTGGAGTATGGCTGCCGAGGAGCGTATGAAGGCCACGAAGGCGGCCGTGCTCTCGCTTCTCCGTGATGCCTATCAACGCCGTGATCGGGTTGGGTTAGTTTCGTTTCAGCGCGATTATGCAACGCTTTTGTTGCCATTAACAAGTAGCGTGGAGCTAGCACAAAAGCGCTTGCAGACAATGCCAACCGGCGGGAAGACACCCTTATCGCGCGGGTTGATGCTCGGATACGAGATACTTGAAAAGGCGCGTCGCCAGGATCCAGAGGTGTTGCCGCTCATGGTGCTGCTAACCGATGGTCAGGCGAATGTTTCAATGGGCGATTTGCCGCCGCAGAAGGAGAGCTACCTCCTGGCTGAGTATATCTCAGAGCAGAGTATCCGCTCGGTGGTGATCGACACAGAGCATCCAATTTTCGAACGCGGGCTGGCACGCCAGTTAGCGGAATACCTAAAAGGCCATTATTATCGGCTTGATGATATTCGGGAGGGCGGGCTCGTAGAGCTTGTGCGTAACGAACTCAACCGGCGCTAATGCCAAAACGTGAACGTCTACCACGCTGCAAGCTGTGGCGTGTATGTCGGGATTATAAAGCAGTTCAATGAGGAGGACTTGAGGACATGACCGAGCAGGAACGCCCCGAGCAGGAGCGGAACGAGGATGTGCTAGCTACCGATGCAACAGCAGTTGCCGAGCTAGAACCACAAGAGCGAACGGTTGAAGTGGCTGAAGAGCCTATCGCTACAGTTGATTCAGTTGCTACTGAGGCCAGTACACCAACTGAGGTTGTTGCTGAAGCCGCAACACCAGCTGAGGCTGCAACACCAGCTGAAGCCACAACGCCAGCCGAAGCCACAACGCCAGCTGAAGCCACAACGCCAGCTGAGGCTGTTGTCGAAGCCAACATGCCGGATGAAGTTGTCGCGGAGGCTATTGCTGAAGCTGATGTGTCGGGTGAAGTTGTCGCGGAGGCTATTGCTGAAGCTGATGTACCGGGTGAAGTCGTTGCTGAGGTATTGGCTGAGGCCAGTGCACCAACGGTAGCGATCACATCAGATGATTTGATTGCGGATGCAAGCGCAGCAGCGGCACCAACTGCCGAAGCCAGCTATACTCCCACGGCAGAAGCAGATAGCGGTCGACCACGCCGCGTCAAGGATCTGTCAGCCGGTATGGAGTTGGAAGGCCGTGTGACATCGGTTGCGCTATACGGTATCTTTGTAGATATTGGCGTTGGCCGTGATGGCCTTGTCCATATCTCGGAGATGAGTGATACCCGCATCGATTCGCCAAGCGACATTGTCAAGATTGGCGATCAGGTAAAGGTACGCGTCAAGAGTGTTGAGCCAGATGGTAAGCGTATCAGCCTGACGATGCGTACGCGTGAGCGCAGCGCCGAGCCACGCCAGCGTGCCCGCAAGAAGAGTGAAGTCAATCGCGATGCCCTTTCAGCACTGCGCGTTGGCGACAATGTTGAGGGTACCATTACTGGTATCTCGAACTTTGGTGTGTTTGTTGATATTGGTGTGGGCAAAGATGGCCTCGTGCATGTCTCGGAGTTGGCGGAAGGCCGTATCGAGAAGGCTGAGGATGTTGTCACCGTCGGCCAGAGCTACACCTTTAAGATCCTTGAGGTTGATGCTGAGGGCGGGCGTATTAGCCTAAGCCTACGGCGCGCCCAGCGCAGCCAGCGCTTGCAGCAGCTTGAGAAGGGCCAAGTTGTCGAGGGTACAATCAGCGGTATTGCACCATTCGGCGCGTTTGTGGATATTGGGGTTGGCCGCGATGGCCTTGTCCATATCTCTGAACTGACCGAAGGTCGAGTTGCCAAGGTTGAGGATGCTGTGACGGTTGGGCAGAAGGTTCAGGTACGTGTGATCGATGTTGATGCTGGCAATAAGCGCATCAGCCTGACCATGCTCCTTGAGGATCGTCCCGAGCGCCCACAGAGTGAGCAACCTGAGCAGTTTGAGCGTAGCAATGATCGCCCTGAGCGTGGCCCACGTAGTGCAGCCCGCTTTGAGCGCCCCGAACGACAGGATCGCAGCCAGCGCTCACGCCAAGAGCGATCACAGACACCACAGGTCGCCGAGGTGTACAGCACCCCAGATGATCCCGATGAGCATTTCACGGGTGACGCGACAATTGAGGATCTGCTTTCGAAGTATGGCAGCAATAATCGCCGCGACCGCCGCCGCCGAGGCGAAGAGGAGGTCGAAGAGGAGGGCGAGGATCGTAGTTCACGCCGCCAACGCGAGGCCATTCGGCGCACAATTCAACAGATGGGCGACGACGAATAGTCGCAAACCTGCACACGAGCAGTGACTGCGCGGTGCCCAGAGGGTGCCGCGCAGCTATTTGACAGGCTCTGTGGATGCTATGTTATAATGCAGTCATTGTGCAGCAGATGCACTACGGGTTGTTGCGTTCTGCGTTTCCTGGTGTTGTCTGCACTATGTCAATTGGATCCTATCGTAATGCGGGGTAACCCGCCTCATGTAGATTGAGTAGTTATTATGCCGAAGCGAACCTGGCAACCGAAACGTATCCCGCGTCGCCGTAAACATGGGTTTTTGGCGCGCATGGCAACTAAAGATGGTCGTGCAGTGCTTAAGCGGCGGCGGTTAGCTGGTCGCTGGCGTTTGACAGTAAGCAACGAACGCCGGGCTGTCCGCCGCGGTCATCGTTAGCGTATAGCGCGCGATGAAACGCGTCTATCGTCTGCGTCGCCCAGAGCAATTTCAGCGAGTGCGGCGTGAGGGTCGCAATTGGGATTCTCCATTGTTAACTCTCAACGCCGCTCAGAGTCGGCGGCGTTTACCACGATGTGGTTTCGTGGTAAGTAAGCGGATTGGTAAGGCTGTCGAGCGTAACCGAGCGCGTCGGCGTGTACGAGAGGCAGTGCGTCTCAGCTTTGAGCAAATCGCTCCTGGTTGGGATTTAGTGTTTATCGCTCGTTCGCCTTTATTGATCACTACCGAGTTTCACCGTATTCAGGCGCAGGTCGAACAGCTCCTGCGGCGCGCAGGCGCCTGGCGCGAGCCTCCTCCGCCGGATGTCGGCTCAGAGTGAGGTTTCACATGGCAATATGGACTGCCTTTGTACAATTTCTAGAGCAAATTCTCCTAACGTTCTTCGCGTGGACGGGGAGCTCTGGGGTTGCAATTATTCTCTTTACGATTGTTGCACGCGTAGTTATTCTTCCACTTACGCTCAAAGGGCTTCAATCCTCGCGTAAAATGCAAGAACTGCAGCCATTGATGAAAGAGCTGCAACGTAAGTATGGTAAGGATCAGCAGAAGCTTCAGGAAGAGACTCTCAAACTCTATCGCGAGTACAAGATTAACCCTGCTGGTGGCTGCCTCCCAATGCTCTTCCAATTGCCGATTTTCTTAGGAGTCTATCAGGCGGTTATTAGTCTGACGCGTGTCTCACCTGCTGAATATGCTGGTGGTGCGATGCTGAAAGCTGCCGCTAATTTAGGAATCAGTGTTGCTAATTTCCCGAGTAGCCTTGGGCAGCCGCAACTTGCCGGTGGCTTCCTCTGGCTCGCTGATCTTGGTAAGGTCGATTCGCTCTATATTTTGCCAGTTCTGTCGGTTGTGTTTCAGTTGATCGTTCAACTGATGGCGACTCCGCGGATTCAAGATCCACAGCAGAAGGCGATGACCCAGACGATGCTGATCATGCCGATCGTCTTTGGGTATATTGGTTTTACGTTCCCAAGCGGTGCTGTGCTCTATTGGGTGGTGGGCAGTATTCTTTCTATCATCCAGCAGTATGTAATCTCAGGATGGGGTTCACTGGCCAATTACCTGAAGTTTTTGCCAACGACTGGTGGTCTCTTCCCACCAACCCTTCCGGCTAGTGCAATTGCTGGGGGTGGTAATGCACATATAGCTGATGAACCAGATCAACCTAAACGTGATTTTTGGGATGTGCTTGCGCCACTCAAAACGGCAACACCACTACCAGAGGCATCCGATTATTCAACAGCAGATATAAGCGAAAAGCCTGATGCCAACACTCACTACCAGCCTGCTCAACCTAATCCACGCCGTCGCAAAGCGCGTAAGTAGTGCGGTTCTGTCGTAGGGCAGCATCCAACTCAAGGAATAAGCATGAAGAGTATCGAGATACGTGCCCATAGTGTTGCCGATGCGATCCGTTTAGCTCTTGTTCAACTTGGCAAGGATCGCGATGAGGTTGCTATTGAAGTCCTCGAAAAGGGTGGCGAGGATGAAGAAGCCCTCGTTCGTGTTACTGTTGTCGATGATGATAGCGATCAACCGAACGACCTCGAAGCTGATACTGCTAATACCTCAACTGCTCAGGTGGAACAAATCGCACGCCGCATTCTGGAAGATTTGCTCGAGCGCATGGACATTCACTCGTATGTGAGTGCAGTACGAGCAACTGTGCCAGGCCAACGGGGTGAGCCAGAAGATACTATCACTTTGCATGTCGAGGGTGCCGATGAAGAGGCCATGAGTTTACTAATTGGGCGACGTGGCGAGACACTTCGGTCGGTACAGTTTATGGTGAATCTGCTTGTCAGCCGCAAAGTGCAGAAGTGGCCGCAGGTTGTTGTTGATGTTGGTAACTATCGCCAGCGCCGCCAGGAATCATTAGAGGGTTTGGCGCGCCGTATGGCAGAACGGGTTCGTCAGAGCGGTCGCCCACTGATGCTAGAGCCGATGGGTGCATATGAGCGGCGTATTGTGCATCTTGCGCTACGTGGCGATGCCACGGTATATACCGAAAGCTCTGGCGAGGGTGAGAATCGCAAGATTGTGATTTATCCTGCCAAGCAATAAATGCTTCTTGGAGTTCGATTGTCTATCGTGTGGGTGCGTAATAAAGTGCGTGCCTACACGATATTTTATTGTGAGCGTGGTATGATCCCCGATTACCTGATGCTTGGTCATTTCACACGCGATCTGCTACCTGATGGTAGCATCGCTCCCGGTGGCACTGCATTCTATGCAGCGCGCACGGGCGATAAACTTGGGAAACGGGTTGGGGTTGTCTCAGCACCGGTCGATTTACCAGCCGATTGGCCTGATTCAATCGCACTCTCCTTTCGCCCTGAACTTTCTCCACCAACCTTTGAGAATCGCTATACTCCCGAAGGGCGTGTTCAGATTCTGCATACCGATTCGGGGATGATTAGCCTGGCCGATATTCCACCCGATTGGCAGCAGGCTCCGGTTATCCATCTGGGTCCGATTGCCGCCGAAATTCCTGAGGCGTTTGTTGCGGCCTTCCCAAATGCTTTACTTGGCGTAACACCGCAAGGGTGGATGCGTTCGTGGGGCGAACTCCCCGGGCCGATTAGCTACCATCCATGGCAGCCAACTCCAGATATCTTGGCCCAAATCGATGCGGTTGTCTTGAGTATTGAAGATGTACGTGGCGATGAGCAACTCGTACAGATGTATGCTGCAAGTTGCCCATTGGTGGTGCTGACGCGGAGCGTCCAGGGCGCAACACTCTTTCTGCATGGCGAACCACACCACATCGCGGCATTCCCTGCCGTGGAGCGCGACCCCACCGGGGCAGGCGATGTATTTGCAGCTGCCTTATTGGTTCGCTTGCACGAAACCAACGACCCGTTTGAGGCCGCCCGTTTCGCGGCCTGTGTCGCCGCTGGTAGTGTTGAGGGGCGTGGCGTGAGCGCTGTTCCAACACGCGCAGAGGTCGAGCAAAGGCTACAGCAGAACGAGTTGCGTGTTTCGGAGGTGAAAGTTGAGTGGTGATCTTGTCTGAGCTGGCAGGCAGGGCAGGGCAGACTTTAGTCCGCGATCCGTTTCCAGCCCTGCCTGCCCGGCCCTCTGACTACCCTCGCCCGCTGCGTGGCGATAGGCGTGGCCCGCGCAGGCCAAGTGGCGCGCTGCTATGCTCAATTGTGTTGCCGGTGCTGCGATCCGCAGATAACCCAATACTTGGTTGTTGTGGTGTGTCGCCATTACTTGGGCTGCTACGGCCAACCTCGGCTGCTCGAAGGTTTTGTGCAGCCTGAAGTAGATCAGGCGCATCGGTATAGAGAAATTCAAGCGCTTGGCCATGGAAATCGACACCAGTTGCCGAGACAAGCACCCGGCTACCGTAGGGAATGCCGCCCGAGGCGAGCAGATCGGCAAGCGGCGCTTCGACCTGTTTTAACAGCTGCTGGCGTAGTGGGCGTGCCCCAAAGCGTGGATCAAACCCTTTGTGCAAGACATATTCTTTAGCCTCAGGTGTGAGTTCAACCGAAACGCCGTGGCGTAGATACTGTTCATTGCACTCTCCCAGCATCCGTTCCATCACCATTCGCAGAATATCGCTGGAAAGTGGGCGGAAGGCGATGATTTCATCAAGCCGATTGACCCACTCAGGCTGAAAGACCTTCTGGAGCGCCTCGAAGCCGATCTGATAGATTTGGCGGCCGGTCGCCTCAACATCCTGCTGCGGGGTGCGGAAGCCAATTGTGCGCCGATCAAGATAGTCGATCATCTCTTTCGCGCCGACGTTGGTTGTCATCACCACAATACTATTATGGAATGAGACTCGTCGCCCACCATTCAGTAGCAAAATCTCGCCATCTTCCATGATCTGGAGTAGCAGATTCCATAGTTCGGGCTGGCCCTTCTCAATTTCGTCGAAGAGAATGACGCTATTTTCTTGTTCAATAATATCGGGGTTCAGCAATGGTTTTTGATCACGACCAACATATGAAGGTGGCGCACCAACCAGTGCAGAAACTTCGTGGCCTTGGCTGAAGAGCGAACAATCGACCTTCAGGAATGCTTCGCCATCAGGGCGCAAAAGCTGTGCGAGCCAACGGGCGGTAGCAGTTTTCCCCACGCCGGTCGGCCCGAGAAACAGGAGTGTTGCACGTGGGCGACGTGGGTTACCAGCCGAAAAGCCAAAACGAGCGCGGTTCAACACGCGAATGAGCGCTTCAATTGCCCGTTCCTGGCCGAAGATACTATGGCGCAGCTTGTCTTCAATTGCATCAAGTGGATTTAATGTCCCGCGCGTAGCTCGTTTCATTCCTGTAGGTAATTCCATGTGGCCCTCTCAATAGCAGCAGTTGCAATGGTAGCGATAGCCATGACTCTGAATACTGCTGTTCATTATGAGCCGTTAGCTAAGCGTACGTCAAGCCACGTGAATAGCAAAACAGCGGCAGAATTGGTGCAAACCTGTCGAGAACACACTACGTTAATCTTGCGATCTGCTCTTCATTGCGCGCGCAATATCACGTTTGGCCTCGCGCTCCGCAATATCATTACGCTTGTCGTAGAGCTTTTTGCCCTTTGCAAGGCCCAATTCTAGCTTAGCACGCCGCCCACGTAGATAAACCCGCAATGGCACAACGGTGTAACCCTGGCGTTCTATTTGGCCAGTGATGCGGCTAATTTCGCGCCGATGTAGTAATAGCTTGCGTGGGCGAGTTGGCTCATGATTGAAATGCGTACCCGATTGCTCGTAGGGTGAGATATGAACATCATACAACCAAACTTCGCCATTTGCGATACGGGCATAACCACCGCGCAAATTGCAACGCCCTGCTCGGATTGATTTGATTTCACTGCCACTCAGAACGATACCAGCTTCATACGATTCCTCAATAAAATAATCATGGCGTGCCTTGCGGTTATCGGCGAGTGTTGCGCCTTCTTTTGTCTTGTCTGCCATAGTCGTTCCGAATTCTTTCAGGTTATTGCGCTCTGCTACGATAGTGCCAAGATCTGGTGTTTAATCCACCACATTATGTGAGGGATACCGCTCGATTGATGGCATCCCGAAGGCGTAATGCCTCATTACGGGCTGCTTCTGCATAATCTGCACCACTAGAAGCGTACAGAATACTACGTGATGCATTGATCAACATACCCGTGCCGTGTGTATCGGCAGCTGCACGTACCGATGCCTCAAGATCCCCTCCCTGTACACCAATACCAGGAATAAGTAGTGGAATCCCTGGGCACACCGAGCGCACCTGCGCCAATGCTGCCGGGTGTGTAGCGCCAACCACCAACCCAAGGTTCTGATTGTTATTCCAATGGCGCACTGCATGCCTGGCTATGTGCATATACAATGGTTCGCCGCCAACATCCAGATCCTGTACATCGGCACTACCTGGATTGGAAGTTTTGCAGAGAACAAAGCAACCACGATCAGCATAGCGTAAGAATGGCTCCAGCGAATCGCCACCTAAGTATGGGCTGAGTGTGACAGCATCGGCCCCGAGTACCTCGAATATGGCCTGCGCATAGGCTTCTGCTGTTGAGCCAATATCGCCACGTTTGGCATCTACTAAAAACGGCACGGTATGTGGTGACTTCATAATCCGTTGTAACGTCTCTATTCCTGCGACGCCGAGCGCTTCAAAAAAAGCGATATTCGGCTTGAACACACAAACCAGATCGGCGGTAGCTTCGATGATGGCAGCACAAAAGGTATAAACGCCTTTCGCGTCATTGCTTAGGCCTGCAGGTAAGCGGCGTATATCTGGATCTAAGCCAATACACAGCTGGCTCTGATTCTGACGCACGGTCGTCTGTAACTGTGTCGTAAATGGCATTTATGCTACTCCATACAGTTGGCTATCCGATGGATGGTACGCGCCTAAAGAGTGTCTGTCAAGGGCCATCAGACGGAACAAGTTTTCCACAATTGGCGCTGTGGGTCTGTGGAGAACTTGTGTTCTAAAGCACAGACATGCGGAATATTGCATGTGGATAAAAGTGGACAAAAGTGGATAAGATGTTCAGAAGATTGTGGATAGAGGGATTGACTTTAACCAGTTCACAATGTATAGTTAATACAGTAAATGGTGCGGGATGCCACGGAGCTTCTCGTTAACAGCATAATTTGGAGGGGCTAGGAGTGCCGGCTCTCGGCCCCATCTTCGTGCCTAAAAAAGACCATCTATCGGTGGTAGTATGTTGCCCAATGTGTCGGGGATGTCCCTTGGCAGATTGAGCACGATAACAATGGAAAGAACGCACATGACCATCCAGCGCGCAGAGCCAATGCTCCAAGAATGGGCACATATGCTCGAGCAGCTCCTGGAGGTAGCTCGGATTCAGGGCTATCTCAGTTATAGTGATATTCTTGAGACTCTTCCTCAGCCTGAATTACATGTTGCCGATGTTGATCAACTCTATGCTGCCCTACAAGCCGAAGGAATTCGGGTTGTGGAGACGCTTAATGAGATCAATGAACCACATGTTGCTGCAGAGGATGAGCTTCTTAACGAAACCCCAGATCTAACAGATATTGCCCTTGATGACCCAGTTCGGATGTATTTGCAGGAAATTGGCCAGGTGCCGCTTCTCTTAGCGGAACAGGAAGTGACCTTAGCAAAGCAGATGGAAGCGGGTGGATGGGCACGCCAGAAACTTGAGTGTGAAGATTATCAATCATGGAAAGATCGGTTAGCTTTAGAACAGGCTGTACAACGTGGCATTGATGCGCGTCAGCATTTGATACAAGCCAATCTGCGCTTGGTTGTGAGCATCGCAAAGAAATATACATCCTATGGCCTGACGATGATGGATCTCGTGCAGGAAGGCAATATCGGCCTGATGCGCGCGGTTGAGAAGTTCGACTATCACAAGGGCAACCGCTTCTCGACCTATGCGACCTGGTGGATTCGCCAGGCTGTCACGCGCTCGATCGCCGAGCAGGGCCGCACGATCCGCCTGCCGGTGCATATGAGCGAGTCGGTTGGGCAGGTCAAGCGCGCCGCCGAGCGATTGGCCCAGGCGCTGGAGCGCCAGCCGACCGCCGAGGAGATCGCCACTGCCCTGGGCCAGC
>JANLSE010000242.1:0-11767 GCA_031362265.1 Roseiflexaceae bacterium | reverse complement strand
TTCACCGATCTGAAAGGCTCGACGGCCATGTATGAGCAGATCGGCGATGCCAAAGCCTATTTTCTGGTACGCCAGCACTTCGATACATTGAGTCGTGTGATCCGCGACCGGAATGGCGCGATCGTGAAAACCATCGGTGATGCCGTGATGGCCGTGTTCGACAACCCGGTTGAAGCTACCAGTGCCGCCCTTGAGATGATCGACGCACTCAATGAGTTTAACAACACAATCTCGCAGGAATTGATACTGAAGGTGGGCATCCACCACGGGCACTCCATGGCCGTGACGGTCAATGAGCGCGTCGACTATTTTGGGCAGAATGTCAATATCGCAGCGCGGGTGCAAGCCCTTGCCGATGCCAATGAAATCTACATAACCGCCGATGTGTACAACTCGCCTGGCGTTAACGACACGCTCAAGGCGCATCACGTTGTCCCAGATGAGGTGTTGGTCAAAGGGGTCAGCGAAAAATTACATGTCTATAAGATCGGCCAGTATCACCGCGATTAGCGGATCGCCCTAATTGAGTACTTGCGGCAGTGCAATCTTCCATACATGGTTTGGCGGGAAGGTTTCCTTGGGTTTATAGTTCGCGGTGTAGACTATCGCCTCTACTGGGGTGCTGATTTGATGTGTTGCAAGCCCGCCATCCGACCAAGATTGGAAGACGAAGATCTGTCCGTGCGAATCGGTCTGCGTTGCTGGTGCAATAATCTGGAGCTGGTAGTTTGGCCACGAGGCAAATGTCTTGGGGGCAACGAACGTCTCTGGCACACCACCGATTACCTGCAACGATAGGCCGGGTGGGTTTGATGCGAGGGTCAGTGGGATCAGTGCTGGCCGTAGATCCTGGGTCACAACAGTGCTGGCCAGGCCGTTCGAGTCTTTCGCGCTGAGGCGCAGCTCCAGGTAACTGTTTGCTGCTGCGAATATATCTTCTGGCGCTGGCATGGTGAGCACAATATCGTTGCCAGTGGTAGGCCCTAACAATGGATGCGTATGGCTCTCGTGATGTAATGTTACCTCCCAAGTGAGGCGATTGCTCGCCAACGCACCCTCCTCGGGATCAGTGGCATAGCCATGCAGTGTGATCTGCTGACCAATGGCAAACCGTACGGCTGTGTTGGGTGTGTCAATCACAGCTGTAGGTGCGCGATTGCCAACCGTGATGGTGCGCGTCTTCGCCTCAGAGCTGGAGCCATTGCTATCACGAACTACCAACGAAGCGCTAAACGTTCCTGACACGCTATAGGTGTGCGTAGTTGTTGGGCTGCTGCCTTCGCTTCTGCTGCTATCCCCAAAGTCCCAGAGATAGGTCAGTGCATTGTTATCGGGGTCAGAACTACCCGACCCATCGAATGTTACACGCAATGGTGTCAGCCCAGATGTAGGGTTTGCGCTGAGAGCCGCAATTGGTCGGCGGTTTGCACTACCGGTATAGTTCACTCGATGGATTTGTCCATTCCCAATATTTACATAATAGAGAGCTTTGCCAGAACCAAACGGGCCAAAACTGATATGGACAAGACTATTGCCGCCAATATTGGTAATGAAAGGGGCAGCCGTCATACCATTATCGGTCGGAATCAGCTGGAAGATAATTCCACAGACATAATCGCCAAAGAGATAGGCACCATCATACTCCGCAGGCCAGATGCCAGTGGGCACAAATGGGCCACCAGTGACAGAGGTGCATCCAGTGCTACGACCATAGTCAAAAATAGGATTGTCAAGGCCAGGCACTGTGCCACAGTTTGTGGTCGAATTGACTGCACAGTGTCCCTCGCGTGTATCCCAGCCATAATCAGCACCGGCCCGCCCTTGGTTAATCTCTTCCCATTTGCGCGCGCCAACATCGGCAATATACAATTGCGTCTGCGCCACATTCGGGTTAACAGCGATTCGGAAGGGATTACGGAACCCCATAGCGAAGACCTCTTTGCAGGTCTTGCTTGTATCGGTGGTACCGCCAGCAAGGCGGCAGACAACACTATTGGCCCCATTGAAGGGGTTATCGGCAGGGCTGTCGCCATCACGGGTGATCCGCAGAACCTTGCCAAGCAATGAGTAAGGCCGGTGCGCCGCGCTCGTCAGGCCATTGCAGTTGATTGCCTCAGGCGTGTTACAGGTGCCATCGCCTGTACTGACATAGAGGTATCCGTCTTTACCCCACGCGAGATCGCCCGAGCCATGATTACCAGTCGGTGAGATAAGATTATCAATGAGTGGCACCTCGCTGGCTGGATTGATCTGGTTTGTCTGGGTATCAAAGATAAAGCGCGAAATCCGGCTTACACTGTCTGAGCCCTGGCTACAAGTACCTTTTTTATGAAATGTATAGCTGATATAGACATAAATGGTGTGACTCGTTAACAATTGAGTATCCACGAGCAGTCCGCGTACACCACGCTCACCGCCCTCGGCACATGTGTTGAGCAGAATGGCAGAAGTCTCAAGCAGTTGGCCATTCTGAAAGACCCGCACATCGCCATATTTTTGTGTGATCAGCATACGAGGGTTGGACTCTGGCAGGAAGCCGATCGCAGTTGGAAAAACCGCAGTGGTCACAAGCGAATCGCTAAAACCACTGGGTAGGGTTGGTGCTGCGGCGGTAGGCATGACACTAATCATTGGCAGTAGCAGCGCTAGTCGGTACAGCATACGGCGAATCTGTTGTATTATGGCCTACCTCTTTGTGTAAGTTGTTGTTTGTTGAGAGCTAGTGGATGTTATAGCAATCCTACTGCCTTGGGAAGCACTGCAGCAGCGACCAGCACGGTTAGTGTCGAAACTCCGGCAGCACCAGCAAAGGTCAACAGGCACTAGTGCAGATTAGCGTGAATCGGTACGATGTCGAGATTAATACATCATACCACTTTGTCAGCTTTTAAGGGCATACATGTGTGCGCAATGTAACTATTGACCATTCACTGTTTGATTCTAACTCCATCAGGATGATCGCGCGTCGTTGCTTCAGGAAAGGTTGCGCGCAAATCAGCCTCGGTGGGGAGTCCTTCGCGCGAAGAGTGTGGGTCGATCTGGTCGTGCGCAACAGAATCTTGCCGGATCGCGAGCATCGCTGTATGGTCATCCGAGCCAGCAAAGTGCCGAAACGTTAACCCAGGAAGAGCGGGAGGATTTGGAATAAATGGTTTTTGTGGGGATGACATTGCGATCTTCTGTGGGTGTATAACGAGGCAGTGCTACGCTATAGAATAGAGGGGCGCACTTCGTATTCTCGTATTTCAGAACTGCCGCGAAAGCCAGCGCGCTCATAAAAGCCGATACTCGCCGTACTTGGCCAGACAATCAGGCTTTCCAAATCCTGAACGGTGGCCCATTCGAGCACATGCTTCATGAGGTACGTGCCGATCCCGCGATTGCGATAGGCTGGGCGGGTATAGACATTCGTCACATACCCGAGGGCTTCCTCAAGCCGGTTTGGTTTGGGTACTTTCGGGATGCGCTGAATGAAGATATGCGAGACAATCTGCGTGTCATTGGCGATCCAATACGTCCAGCGTTGGTCAGCTAATCCCTGCTGCAAGAACGACTGACAGGCGCGCAGAAAGGTAACACGGTCATGAACCGTTGTTCCAGGTGCTTCTTCAAGGCGAAAATCCCAGCGCATAGCGGCAAGTTCGGCGCAATCGGCTTCGATAGCAACACGATAGATAGTCATACCAGACTCCTCGTATACCACGCTTCTTCTCACTGTCTTGCGATTTGCACAGTATTGTAACAGGAGCACAGAGGCTTCGTGCTATACTCCACTATTATTGTACTGGTGCGGTGGATTGTCTTATATCTTGACTGCAAGGAGCATCGAATGGATTTGACACTAAGCACACCAGCTTTGCTTTTCCCTGCTATCTCGTTGTTGTTGTTAGCCTATACCAATCGTTTCTTGGCTCTTGCAGCGCTGATGCGCGATCTACATGGCCGCTATAAGAGCCAGCCTGATCCGCGAATCAAAGGGCAATTGCGCAACCTACGCTACCGGATACTCATTATTCGGAATATGCAAGTGTGTGGGGTTGGCAGTTTCTTTGGGTGTGTGCTGTGTATGTTTGTGCTCTTTGCCGACTATGGGGCCGCTGGTCAGTGGATTTTTGGCGGGAGCCTTATCCTACTCCTGGTTTCGCTAGCACTCTCACTACGCGAGATACAAGTCTCAATTGACGCATTGACCTTACAGGTATCCGATCTCGATAATGATGATTAGAGCGCAAAATGGAACAATGACGACGCCCATACGGCAGTGTATGGGCAGTGTGTACTCAACCTAGGCTATTTTGAGAAGCCCCAAAGGCGCGGGTATTAGTTCTCGAAACGAACGAATCGCTCGATTGGATGGCGATAGTGTGGGAATCCTTCTTCCGCTGCGCGGCCAAGCGCAACAATCGCAGCGACTTCAACATGCGGTGGCAGGTTCAGCAGTTCTTTCACCTTATCGGGCATGAAGCCAAGCATAGGCGATGTGCTGTAGCCGATACCATGGGCCGCAAGTAGGAAGAAGCCAAGGGCTATGTTGGTCTGGCCATTGGCCCAATGGGCGCGTTGTTCGATGCTCATCTGGCTGAAGTTCTGGCGTGTACCCTCGGCACGAAGTTTGACTTGCTCCTCGCCCATGCCAGGATGCACGGTTTCCTCAGCCTTCGCGAGCATATCTTCCATGTCACTGTAGAAGACAACGACAACGGGAGCTCCCGTTATCTGCTGCTGGTCATATGCAACATTACGAAGCTGCTGCTGGAGGTCCTTGTTCTGGATGACCACGAGTCGCCAGGGTTGGGCATTACCAGAGCTTGGTGCGAGGCTGGTGAGGCGCAGGATGGTGGCGAGATCATCTTGGTTGGTCGGTTCCTGCACGTAGTTGCGGATGCTGCGGCGGGTCTCAATAGCTTCAACGATTGTGAGCGGAGCACTGCTTGATGCGTGGGACATTAGTGATCTCTCTCCATATTTGTTCAATCTTGGGCATAGGTACCCAGATGAATAGCAGTATAACACCTTATGCCCCTCACTACATATGTGCCAGTACGAATAATGCTTCGCACCAGCCAGTTGAACGAGGTTGAAATAATAATTACGGGCCTAACAAATGGCATGCTACGCTTAGCCTAATCTTACGCTCTCTCAGCATCCTCTGGCTTCCATGGCTGATATGTTGGCGCACTCGGAGCCTCGCGGCGCACACGTGGTGCACCCCAACGGGCGCGTTCTCCCTGTTGGCGAGCCTTGAGTGCCAAGCGGAAGGCTTTCTTCTCGCCATGACGAGCAATTGAGAAACAGGTGGTGCGACGCTTGCGGTTGCCTTCTTCATCACGTGTGATCCAGGTGGCCTCATAGACCTCAACTTTACCACGTAATCGTTTACGTACGCCAACGGTGCCAGTATTATTGCGCGAATGGAAGCCAACGATCTGGTTCTCAGTGCGTGGTTTGCCGATCTCTTTCTCGGTTTTGTTGCGCCAGGCGATTGCAGCATCCAAGGCCGCCAAACGATCACCATAGATGCGGTCGCTGAAGAACTTACCGTGCTTTTCGCCTTTCCAGGCAATGCGTACATTGTAGCCGTGGGTGCGCTTGGCCGGGTGATCGATACGGGTGATATTCTTGTGTTTGGTTGTTCGTGGGCCACGTGACATGATGGGTTCCTCTTTCAGTATGCATGGTTTATGTAGCGTGTATTGTAGCGGATATTGTGAAATATTGGGAGAATGCAAGAAAAGAGCGAAAACAGATGAAGAATCGGCATTGCCTCGGTTGCATGTGGTTGTTTTTGTTGGCATAGCCAAGACACAAATATCCCTCCTATTGATACAATGATCGATAGGAGGGATCGGCACACCAATGCGGGTCTATGACAAATGAGGCAGACTACGAAGAGTTGATGTGAACTTTTGCGCGCGGCGCTTTGCTGTTTGGCGAAGTTCAGTGGCAGCTGCCACGCTACCCAGGAGCGGGGATGGCGCCAAGTTGTTGCAGTAATGTTAGCATGTCAAAGTTGAACCAGGACTCTACGATCTTGCCTTCGGCGAAGCGTGTCACATTGACGCCAGTCACATTCACCTTCTTGCCAGTAGGAGGCATGCCCATGAGTGAACCAGTGTTCGTAGCGCTTGCAATCCAGCGAGTGGCAACTCTGTCCCCTTCGGCGATCTGATCATCAACGATGATGTTCCAACCTTCAAAGCCGCCACCGAAGACACTAGCAACCATTTTCAGGCCTTCCGGCCCGTTGGGCCAGCCACTGGGAGGTGCATGTGGGTCGTGAATGACATGATTAGCAGCAAAAATCTCATCGGCAACGACCAATTGTCCTTGCGCTATGATGTCAGAGAACCAACGGCGGGCAGTGGCCTTATTCTGTTCGGTTGACATGAGATATTCTCCTTTACTTCCCGCGCAGCGCGGCGGCTTCAGTGGCGGAATCGTCGTGGATCTGGAACTTAGCAATCTTGCCTCCGCGAAACCACCATACCATCGCCCAATCAGTGTCGTAGGTTATGCCGGTTGCCTTGGCGCGGAAGCGGTAGTGTCCCAACACAACCACCGTATCACCCTGAGCGACAAACTCTTGCGGTTCGAGCATGAGTATATCTACGGCTGCGACCATCTCCTGGAAGAATTTGGCAGCCCCATCGCGCCCATAGTAGATGCCCTTGAACGGTGCCTCACCTCCGGGTGGTTCATGAAACTCCACATCATCGGTTAAAACATTCAAGATGGCTGGAATATTCCCCTGGCCAAAGGCAGTGTAGATACCCTGCGCAATTTTCAGATTCTCTTGTGTGGACATTGGTGTTCTCCTTTTGTAGATAACGGAACATGTTCCTATGCCATTAGCGTACACTGGATGGGGGGTGCATCCTATCGGGAGAACTCCTGATCTTTAAGAGAGGTGAAGAGCTTATGCGGTCTACGCCAGCAAATGGTGCTCGACTGCAAAGAGGGTTGCGCCAGCACGTGTGGAAACGCCTATTTTCTCGTAGATGTGTTGGATGTGCGTATCGACCGTTTTGGGCGAGATCGTCAGTTGCTGGGCCATCTGCTTGATCGAGTGGCCACTGGCGATCAGGCGCAGCACATGTAATTCGCGCTCGGTTAGCTGGGCTGGTCGCACCTGCCGCACCGATTTTGTCTGCTGTCCGGCTGCCGTTAGCACACAACGTACCGCATCTAGGTCAAGGCCACCGGCCTGTGCTACACGCTCCAATTCCGTAGCAGCGGCTTCGGGTGTGCGCGCTGGGCGATGCGGGCGTAGCTCAAGCATCGCCCGATAGACGTCGGCTGCGGCCAGTAGGCGCGCCGATGGCGAAAGCAGACTGGCGGGCAAGCGCCGGTGATAACCCGATCCATCTAGCCGTTCGTGATGGAGAGCGGCAAGCGCACCTATAGCTGCTAATGCGGGAGAGCGTGCCAAGATGCGTTCGGTGTAATGCGGATGCAGCCGCACCTGCTCCCATTCCCGCTCCGTAAGCGGGCCTGGTTTTGTCCAGACACTCGCCGAGACGCCCACGCGGCCGAGATCATGCAGTAACCCCGCCCGCCAGAGCACCAGTGCTTCCGCCTCACCTAGCCCACCGATTCGTGCCGCAGTTGTAGCAAGTTCTGCGACCCCAGGCGAGTGACCGAGTGTATATGGTGACTTGATGTCGGCGAAATCGGCCAAGGCCTGACACGCGGTATTGAACTGGGCTTCAGTCAACACAAGGCGTTCGCCTGGCTCACACTCCAGCACCTGTTCCCAGGATGGTTCGTCGTCGAGCCCCTGCATCAGCGCTGGCGCATGCAGGCAGAAATGCTCGGCGTGGCGCGGATCGTATGCGCCACCGCTACGTACACGTACCATCTGTATGGCAGCTTCTAGACCGCTGAGACGTTGATAGGTGACAATATCCTGTGCCAGGGTTACAAGCAGAACCGCTGACGCGACCGCCTCGCCCCGCAACCCATGCGGAAGCCCTTTGCCATCCCAACGCTCGTAGACCTGACCAAGTGCGCGGATGAGGCCTGTACCGAAGCCTAGCCGTTCGGCCAGCCGTTGTGCAACTTCACAATGCCCACTGAATTGGTCTTTCATGAATTGTGGCAGGCTGAGCACGCCCTGCAACAGGGTACGCGCCATTTCGAGCGGCGGTGCACCTGCGTGAGCCTGACGCATGAAGCGGATCGCCAAATTGAGCACCTGCGGTGGGCTGCCGGGATCGACGGCAGCGAATGCGGAGCGTACACCAAGTTCGTCGCCCAACAGTGCGGCCATGGCGTATGTGTCGCTATTGCAGCCAATGAAGCGTAACAGGCCAAAATAATAGACATCGCGCAGATCGTTAGTGGGCATGCCTAGGGATTCACCCATGCGCGTGGCAAGCACACAACCGGTGAGCGCAAACTCCAGCGGCTGGCCCATGCCAAGGTCGGTAGCCAGCGAAAGAGCGGCCATGACCTCAGCGAGACGGAGCGAGGATGTGGATGAATTCGGCTGCATGGTCATGGTGGTCATTTGGGATGGCCCTTGAGCACTAAACGAACTGCCACCATTCGCCATCTGGCAGCCACGACCAGCACTGCTCCATGGACTCCAACATGGTACACGAACTGCGAACAGAATATAGCAGCTTCACAAACGAGAGTCAATCGGACGAACCGCTGGTGGTGTCAGATAACGTTCGCTATTATTGCCACTCCTCGCCTCACTCCTCGCCAATAGTAGCGTAATCCTTCAGCTCATCCAACCCTAATCAGCCGCTACACCCAGCATCTTCGCACCAAGCCCTGAAGCCTCTTGAAACACGCTGGTCAGGTTCTCCAGCGGTTCAGCTAGTGCTTTGTGCGCTAGTACCGTTTTGCAACGTGTTATGACGCAATCACTTCTTGAGTGCCGGGAAATCGTCCTCTTTATACTCAATGCTCGACGATTCCTCGCCGCCGTGGAGTCGTCGCTCGCGCTCGCGCAGTTCGACGCGGCGTATTTTCCCGGAGATCGTCTTTGGCAGCTCGGCGAATTCGAGCCGACGGATACGGCTGTAGGCCGGCATGCGTTCGTGGCAGAAACGCAAGATCACCTCTGCGGTCGCTGCGGTGGGTTCCCAGCCAGCAGCAAGCACGATATACGCCTTTGGCACGGCTAGGCGGATCGTGTCCGGCGCGGGTACGACAGCGGCCTCAGCCACGGCCTCATGCTCGATCAACATACTCTCCAGCTCAAACGGCGAGATCCGGTAGTCGGACGACTTAAAGACATCATCGGCACGGCCGACATAGGTGATATAGCCGTCTGGATCACACGCTGCCACATCCCCCGTGTGATAATAGCCGTCGCGCATCACAGCGGCTGTACGGTCTGGGTCATCCCGATAGCCAACCATCAGGCCCAGCGGGCGGGCGGTTAGATCGAGGCAGATCTCGCCTTCGTTAGCTGGTTGACCGGTGATTGGGTCGAGGAGCGTGACTGTGTAGCCGGGCAATGGCCGACCCATCGAGCCTGGCTTTACCGATTGGCCTGGTGCGTTCCCTATTTGAGCGGTCGTTTCTGTTTGCCCAAACCCATCGCGGATTGTCAGACCCCAGGCACGGCGCACCTGCTCAATCACCTCGGGATTCAGCGGCTCGCCTGCACCGACCACTTCACGCAGCGGTACCTGCCACGCCTTCAGGTCTTCCTGAATCAACATCCGCCACACGGTAGGTGGGGCGCAGAAGGTTGTCACATTGCTGCGGCTGATCTGTTCCAACAGTGCCTTCGCATTGAAGCGGGTGTAGTTATACAAGAACACAGTGGCCTCAGCGTTCCAGGGTGCGAAAACATTACTCCAGGCATGCTTAGCCCAGCCGGGCGAGGCGATGTTGAGGTGCATGTCGCCAGGCTGCAGCCCGATCCAATACATTGTGGACAAGTGACCGACCGGGTACGAGACATGTGTGTGCTCGACCAATTTGGGGAGCGCTGTGGTGCCCGAGGTAAAATAAAGCAGTAGCGGGTCGCTCGCCTGTGTCTCGCCATCGGGCTGGAACTGCGCGGACGCAGTGTCGGCCTCGGTATACGACAACCAGCCATCCACTGTGTCGCCTACAGTAATGCGCGTGTATGTACCGGCGACATTCGCGAACTTTGCGGCATCGACCGAGCGAGCAACCACATGGCGGGCATGCCCGCGCTTGACTCGATCTTGCAGGTCTGCTGGCCGCAGGAGCGTTGCGGCGGGGATGATTACCGCTCCCAGCTTCATCGCGGCCAGAATTGTCTCCCACAATTCTACCTGGTTGCCGAGCATGACAATGATGCGATCACCGCGAACGACACCATGCTGCCGTAGCCAGTTGGCAACGTGGTTGGAGCGCTGCGCCATCTCAGCAAAGGAGCGGCGGGTTTCGCGGCCATCCTCCTCCACAATCACGAGTGCCGGGCGGTTATTGGTGCGAGCGATTACATCGAACCAGTCCAGCGCCCAGTTAAAGTACTCAAACTCCGGCCACTGAAAGTGGCGCATGGCAGCCTCGTAGTCTGTACGGTGCTGCAACAGAAGGTCACGCGCAGCGCGAAACCTTTCAGTCACGGTACTGGTGCGATCTGAAGTGTTCACAAGAGCAGCGTCGCTCATCTTTCTTCTCCTCTTTGTGAGTAAAGAATTATGGGATGACCATGACAAAAATACCTAGATTATCGCGCCACAGACGAATGCCTTGCTGAAATAGCATGCACTGCGTTGCTCTATGCGTTCACGTGGGGTGAATTAGGATAGTAATCGTGATGGAGATGTTGTGGGAATATGTATGGAAGAACCCTGCCCCAAGTATATAGCATACGTCAATACTTGTATGTATAACCATATCAGATCGAACTACAGTTAGCACTAGATTCTCTTAGCCTTTCTGGCTGACAGGTAATGTTAGGAGATTCTACAGAAGTGTATGTATTCTTGACTTTCTTGACTTTCTTACTATAATATGCACATCGAAGAGCGTCTTGAGCAGTGCAATCTTTGTACTATACGAACCCAGTTGCAAAGGAGTTCTGGTATGACTGAGCAGCAGAAGAGCGCGGTATCCCTGGGATTTAACCTGGAGCAGCTTCAAGGATTGATCGGTGCGGTGCAGGCAACGCCAACTGTTGGCCAAACGGTTTGGAAGGCCAAGGCTGCATGGCAAAATGGCTTCCAAAGTCAGGCGCAAATCCGTAATTTCACCATCCCAATGGATGAACCGAATGCCTTAGGTGGGTCAGACACTGCCCCTAATATGGTCGAGATGATATTGGGAGCTTATGGTTGTTGCCTAACCACTGGCTATGTGATGAATGCGGCACTCCGTGGCATTGCACTGGAAGGGGTCAATATCGAGGTGGAAGGTGACCTTGATTTGAATGGCTTCTTTGGTTTGTCGGCGGAGGCTTGGCCAGGCTATACTGATGTACGCGCCAAAGTCCAGCTTACCGCGCCAACAGCAACGGCTGAGCAGTTACAGGAGCTCCACGCACTAGTCACCAAAACATCGCCGGTTGGATCTATTTTGGAGCGACCGGTGCGTGTCGCTGCCGAACTCGATCTTGTCTAGCTCACCAGCAGCGGGAGGCGTTTTCATACGCCACAAAGTAACGCCTTCCGCACTACCTTGCGCCCAAGCCACACGCTGTAGCCTTGGGAACTTCTCCATCACGGCTACAGTCTCACTTATCTCATTTCATATCGGTAAACCATGGCTTAATTGGTTGGAACCTCTGCGATCTGTGATTTCAGCGCCTGCTGGAGATCTGGTGCCAGGT